>PKYX01000051.1 GCA_003132825.1 Acidobacteriaceae bacterium | reverse complement strand
TCGTTCTCCTGAAGAAATTCCTGAACAAAATGAGTCCCTGGGCAGTCTTCATGAGTGAGGGCAGACATGTGGTGGCGGGAGACGCGATCCTGAGCGGAGCGGCGACGAGCGATCACAGGGAGAACGATCGCGGTGAATACGAGCTCAGTCAGGGCGAGATACTTGAGGGGCTGGTCCGGAAGCACTCACGACTGGTGTATCGCATTGCGTACGCCGTGCTGCGCGACCATCACGATGCGGAAGACGCCACGCAGGAAACATTTATGCGAGTACTGCGCTACAGTTCGAAACTCGCGTCCGTGGAAGATCCGAAAACGTGGCTGGCGCGAGTCGCCTGGCGCGTCGCCGTGGATCGAACGCGGCAACGCGCACGGACGCAGGAAATTACCTTGGACGATCCAGAGAAGCCGTTGCCGGAAGTCGCTTCGTCCGACACTCCAGCCGATGAGACCGTGCACGGCGCCGAGGTGAGCGCGGCCCTGGAGGGGATGATTGCTGCGCTCCCTGAGAAGCTGCGCGAGCCTTTGATTTTGTCGACGATTGAAGAGATGTCGCCGCGAGAAGTCGGTGCGACGCTGGGGATCAACGAAGCGGCGGTGCGGTCGCGCGTGTTTCGGGCGCGTCAGATACTGCGGGAGAAGTTGGCGGTACGAATTGTCCGGAAGTAGGTGAGAACCATGGCAAACGGAAAGCAGGACGAACTTGATCGCGCGCTGGATGCGGCGCTGGCGAAGTACGCCGCGGCTGAGCCGAGGAGCGGCCTGGAAGATCGAGTTNNTGTTGCGCTGGCTTTGAGATCGGACAGGCCAGCGCATCCCGTTGTTGCGATTCACCCTTCGGTCCCCGCTTCGACTGCTCCACAGAGTCCGATGGTGCGCGCAACCCAGGTCGCGTCGCTCCTCCGGCCGGCACGAAAAGCCAACGCGCGGCGCTCTCAATCTCTGGTCGCGACTGCGGATCAAGCCAAGATGGGACCGCACATGGGGGCNNTGGATCAGTTCCCCTCGCCCCAGCCTCTCAGCGAGCAAGAGAAACTTCTGCAGAGTTATGTTGCGAAATATCCGGAACAAGCGGTGCTGATTGCGCGGGCCAGAACAGAGGCGCTGCGACAGGACCAACTCGAAGAGATGGCGGCCATTCCCGCTCCCGAGCGGACGATGGATTCGACAGAAGAACGGAATGGCACGGCAGAAAGATAAAACTCAAGGAGACGGACTATGCCCAAGGCATCAATGGTTTGGACAATTGCGATTCTGGGAATCATGATTTGCTGGGGAGCGGCGGGGCACGCCCAGGACGCGGCGCAAGCCAAGTCCGATGCGGAGCCAAAGGCCCCAGCGAAAGCGGACGTGGAACAGAAACCAGTGCACGCCTACCGGCTCGACTTTTCCGTGAACGAACTGGAGGACGGCAAGAAAATCAACACGCGGCAGTACTCGCTCAACTTGAACGCGGACGATGCCAATGAAATCAAAATCGGCACTCGCGTCCCCGTCGACGCGAAACCGGGTGAATTCCAGTACATGGACGTCGGCACCAGCATCTGGTGCCGAATCGGGGAGCGCTCCGATGGCATCCCGATGTCGGTGCGCGCTGACATCAGCAATTTCGCGATTCCGGAACAAGGCACGGGGCAGGTGTCGCGACCCGAGATACGGCAATTCAAAATCAACGCCAGCACTCTGGCTCAACTGGGCAAGCCGATGATCGTGGGCAGCGTGGACGATCCCANNAGACGCGGCTTGCCGCGTCTCATTCTGCGGCGGGAGACGCGGTAAACCGCGTCTCTGCAGATAGAGCTGCTTTCAAGAACAGCCCCAAGGTCAAAGGCGGCGGACAGGAGTGTCCGCCCTACAAATAAACAAAACGGCGCCGCCCCCGGTTCGCGCCCCAGCTTTTGGCTATGCCCCCGAGTGGGAGAAGGGTAAACGATTCGGGGCGAGCGGCGCCTCCGACTCCCGATCGACAATTCTTGCCGCCTCTTGAAAGATCTCTACAAACATTTTTCGCGTGAGCCTGCCGGTCTGCGTGTTCTGGTTTGAGGGATGGTAGGAGGCGAGCAACACGTTACCGTCGGGCATTCTGTAACTGGCGCCGTGTTTGAAGATATACGCTTTCTTGCTGGCGAGCCGGCCCTGACGCTTCAGATAGTTCAAGTAAGCGTCGAAACCGATCTTTCCCAGAGCGACCACAACCTTTACCTCTTTTAATCCCGCCAACTCGCGATCCAGAAAGCGCGAGCAGGCTTCGAGTTCCTGCGGCAGGGGCTTGTTGTCCGGAGGAGCGCATCGAACGGCGGCTGTAATATAAAGATTTCTTAACTTCATGCCATCGTTGCGGTCGATGGCTGTGGGCTGACTGGCAAATCCAGTCTGGTGCAGCACGGGATACATAAACTTGCCGGAAGCATCACCGGTGAAGGGACGCCCGGTGCGGTTCGAGCCGTGGGCTCCGGGAGCAAGTCCCATGATCAGTACGCGCGCGTGGGGATCGCCGAAACCAGCTACGGGCTTGCCCCAGTATTCCCAGCCCAGATAGGCACGACGCTTGACTCGTGCGACTTCCTCGCGATACGCGACCAGGCGCGGACACCGCGTACAGGCCACAACTTCCTGGTTGAGAACCACCAGCCAATTCACCCGCTTATTACATCACATCCCTTCGCCAAAGGGTGGATGGCACGCGCAAGGGCTGGCCTAAACGTCACGGTTGCCCTGATGAGCAAAGCCGCAAGCTAAGTCTCTACGCCTTTTTGTCTCCACGGCTATTGATGGGCGGTGGGAGCTTCAGGGCTGCCGGTGGTCAGCGGCGCAATCGGTTGCTCGATTTCTGCATCCAGGCTGGGCAGGGGAGATTCCAGAGCAATCTGCAGGACCTGATCCATCGTATCGACGAAATGAAGTTTCATGGCGTTGCGCAGATTTTCCGGCACTTCGGCCACATCTTTTTCGTTGTCCTTGGGCAGAATAATAGTGCGCAGCCCCAGGCGGTGGGCGGCCAGCAGCTTTTCCTTCACGCCGCCGANNCTTCAAACAATCCGGCGCGATGAGCCGCCAGCAGTTTCTCTTTCAGCCCGCCGATGGGCAGAACCTTGCCACGCAGCGTGATCTCTCCAGTCATGGCAAGATCGCGACGAACCGGAATTTTGCTGAGAGCGCTGGAAATTGCAGTAGCGATCGTGATGCCCGCCGACGGACCATCTTTTGGAATGGCACCCTCGGGAACGTGCACATGCAAATCAAGATTGCGAT
>PKYX01000305.1 GCA_003132825.1 Acidobacteriaceae bacterium | reverse complement strand
AAACCCGGGCAAAGCGTTCCGCCGCTTTTCTCGCGGCGGCGTGACCGCGCGACTCGCGGAGGGAGCCACCGTGCGAGTGCACTACCCTTCGGTACGGTCACTGGCACGCACTTTCGCGCCTCAGTTTCATCTTGTGTCCTTCAAGGGGATTGGCGCATCGGTGCCGCCGAGCTACCTCGAACCTTGGGCGGCTCGGTTCCCACGCTTATTCGATTTGAGTGTGCGAGCCGATTCACACTTGGGCCGGTGCCCCGCGGTTCGCGCCGTTGCCGATCATATCCTGCTGGAGTTCAGGCGTGAGAATTCACACGATTGAGCGGGCCTGATGAGCGTTCTAATACCCATATCGGTCCCCCATCCATCGGAAGACGGTGATAGGGACGCGCACCGCATCCGCACCATGCCGGTGGTGGTGATTTCGCCGCACAACCAATGCAACTGCCATTGCGTGATGTGCGACATCTGGCGGATTCGCGAGCCCCAGGAAATCACCCCCGCACTGCTGGAACGGCAATTGGCTGTCTTGCGCGAACTTGATGTCCGCTGGGTTGTGTTTACCGGCGGCGAACCACAGATGAATGGCCAATTGAGTTCATTAGCGCAGATGATTCGTGCCGAGGGAATCCGTGTCACCATGCTGACGGCCGGGCTGTTGCTCGAATCTCATGCTGAATCCGTTGCGACAAACATCGACGATGTGATCGTCTCGCTCGACGGGCCACCTGCGGTGCACGACGAGATACGGCGTGTTCCCCACGCCTTTGAACGAATCGCAGCCGGGGTCGCGGCATTGCGAAAGTTCCGGCCCGACATGATGGTGCGAGCGCGCTGCACGGTCCAGAAGGCCAATCGCCAGTCGCTTTGCGAGGTGGTGAAAGCGGCGAAGGAAATCGGATTGAACTCGATTTCGTTTCTGGCGGCCGATCTCACCTCGGACGCTTTCAATCGTCCACAGGGATGGTTGCCTGAACGCCACGACCGGGTCGCTTTAAGCGCTGAGGAAATCGATGTGCTTGAGGCAGAAGTCGAGCGGCTAATCGGCGAACACAGACTCGATATTGAGTCGGGGTTTGTGGTTGAGCCAGCCGGCAAATTGCGACGAATTGTCCTCCACTTCCGCGCCCACCTCGGTCAGACGCAGCACGTCGCACCAACCTGTAACGCGCCGTGGATCTCCTCGGTGATCGAAGCATCGGGTGAGGTCCGACCCTGCTTTTTCCATCCTTCGCTCGGGAATATTCACCATCAGACCTTGCAGCAGATAGTGAATGGTCCCGAAGCGCTGAGGTTTCGAGCCAACCTCGATGTCGCGACTAACCCGGTCTGCCGGCGGTGCGTATGTTCTCTGCACATTCCGCGCCATGAGTTGCATCTTTCCCGAGGGGCTCCATCGGGGACTTGAAACCAAAACCCTCCCGGGTCTTGCGATTCCTGTAAATGTACCATCCGTCAGGTGTCTCGGAGATTCCATAGCAGGGCTGTTGTCGATGACCGTTTCAACCTGACCGTTTCACAAAGATTTCGCGCCGACTGGTCTCGGCCTCTGCGGCTTGAGGTCTCCAGATAGCGCTTCGCTTAGCCTCTCCGAGATGTGCTATGAGACTCGCAAAAATCGTCCCTGCGAACGGCCCTGAGCGGAGGTGTTTCCCGCTGACTGACGATGCACCAGAGTGCGCGACATTCAGTCGGTTGCATCGATACTGGCGACCTTGATCTTTTTCTTTTGAACGGTGCCGGATATGCGCACATTATGGCCAGCGAATTTTGCCGCCTTGTCCTGGTCATCCAGCTGGTAAATCGTTTTATTGCCCGAATCGTACAACACATATTTGCCGCCGAGTTGGACACATTTGGCGCTGCAAGTGGCCTTGTCGTGGGTCATGCTTTTCATTTCTTGCATCATCGGTTCGTGGGACCCGGCTTTGGCGCAAAGTGAATCAGTAATCTCTCCGGTAAATATTGAAGCGGCATTTGAGTCGGGTTGCGTGGCATACAAGGAAGTCGCAATCAGGATGCTCGAGAGCAGATACGGTATGCGGATAGTCCAATGTGTAACCGTCATCGGATCGTAGATATTCCTTTCTTAGAGATGCGAACCAACGAACAAATTAACTGAGACCGGCGAGCAATCTGTCAGGACTTTGTAAACAATTTGCAACTTCCCGGACGTGCCTGGTCCGCTAAGCTACTGATGAGCCAAGGCTTAGGACGATTTAGCCAATCCGTGACCCGGCGGAAGAGGCCCAGCGCAGTGGCGGATGCGAAAGGCAATACAAAAGTGACAAAGAGTTGACCTTTCTGTGACAAACCGACTTTCCACCGGATCTACAGTTCTTAACCTCAAAATTTCTGAACCTCAAACTTTCACTCTCGTGAACCAGGATTCCGTGCCGGAGACGAAAGCGCGGATGGTAACGACCGTTCATGGAATGGTTGTGGACCCAAGGAAAGACGAGGAAGTCGCTTTATGCAATGCAGAACAACGCTCGAACGGATGCGGTTTGGTTTACTGGCCTGCGGGTTGATGTTTGGCAACTTTGCGTTGTCTCAGACTTCCGCCGCGGGATCTTCTTCTACGCAGTCCATGGGATCAGTCTCGGCTGCAGATTTGGGCGTCTCCTTTATAAAGGACTCTACGTCGCAGATCGTCGTGGAACACGATGGAAAAAAGTACGTTGTGGATGCCGTCTCGCACGAGATTCGGGAACTACCAGCGGCCGCAGCGACTGAAGGCAAACCCGCCGCCAACCCGGTTTCCGCGAACGCCTCGCAACCGGCAAAAGAGAGCACTCCCGGCCCGGAAAAAAAGAAGAATGTGTATAAGCCTGGAGACGACCTTGTGTTCAGCGTGCCCACGGGACGGCCGCTGGATCGTCATGGTTTTTATCTGAACTTCACCCACCGCTTTCCTTATGAAGCGGCTTTTACAGGGCCCGGGCGAGGAGGCACGCTACTCGGGTTGGATGATTTCGCCATTCCATCGTTTGGCCTGCGCTACGGGCTGACATCGAAGCTCTCCGTAATGGCGTCTCGTTCGCCCAGCATCATCGGACGGTCCATTGAACTGATGGCGGCCTACAACTTTTTGGACGAGCAGAACGGTAAGCCTCTGAACGCAGCCGTCAGATTTTCGATTGACGGTCAGGACGATTTTGCCAAGAACTTTGCGGAGAATTTTGAGCTGATCCTCTCTCGAAGCCTTGGGCACCGCGCCCAGCTCTATGCCGTGCCCACACTATCGTTGCATGCCCGCCCTTTATTGGGCGCAAGTTCTGTTATAAGCGCGCCGATCGACCAACCGTGTAACGCGGTAGTTCTCCCGGCCGAGGATAGTTCCATTGGGGTACGTCCTTGCGCCAACACATTCTCTCTGGGAACTGCTGTGGCGGTAGATATCCGCCCTACTGTTGCCCTGGTTGCCGAGGCCATACCCACGCTGATGAACGGTCGTGATTTAGGCATTCATCGTCCGGCCTACGCATTCGGAATACAGAAGAAGATCTGGAGGCATGCCTTCACGTTCGGATTCACGAATGGGCCCGCCACAATCGTGTCACAGCGCGGCGGAACGCGGGCAACGCTCTTGGATGATCCGAGTGCTGACAAACCTGGTGGCCTGTTTATCGGATTCGATCTAACCCGGCAAATATTTTAGAGCTTGCACAATCCCGAAGGAGAAATGCGCAACTTTATTCTTCGGGCCAGCGCCACAGTCCTAGCGCTAGAACCGAAGTGGGTACAACAATTCATCGACCTCCCCAAGTCGAAAAAGGAAAGCCTGTGAACAGCTGTGGCGGCATCGAAGCTTCCATGCCGGACTGCGAACTCGGAGGATCTTCATCTTTACCGTCCCTGGTCGGCGTGGCCGACGGGTACGAACGCTGGGCGCCCANNTGCGGCACAGGCCGCTGGCTGACTCGACTGTTGGTTGCAGGTGCGCGCTCGGTCGTGGGTATCGATCTGTCTTCCGCCATGCTGCGAGTTGCCGCCCATAAGGAAGGGCTTTCTGGAGGCGTTGTCCAGGCGGATTGCCTAAAGCTTCCTTTTCGGGCCTCGACCTTCGACTTCGCAATCTGCTCGTTCGCCCTGGGGCACATTCGAGACTTGCGGAGTGCGGCGGCCGAGGTCGCACAGATAATGAAACCAGACTCTGACCTGTTCGTGGCCGATCTACACCTGGAAGCCTTCGCGCGAGGATGGCGAACCGGCTTCCGCGATCGCCAAGGCGCGGTCCAGGTTGACAGCCAGCCTTATTCGGTAGAGGACATCATCCGCGCTTTTCATTCCGGGGGGTTTAGTTGCGTTACCCACGTCGGCCTCTGCTTAGGAAACCCGGAGCAGCCCATTTTTGCCGGGACAGGAAGACAGCACCTGTTCCAGGCTGCCTGCCGGGTACCCGCCATCCTGTTCTGTCATTTCAAACGGGTTCGGCAACTGACGGTATCCCAAAGAAGACCATGAACACACCCGTGCTTCCGCGCAAACCAGGCCATTCGGACCTGACCGCCAAGAACTATGACCGAATCTTTCCCAAGGCTGCCGCCGGGAGAGGCTGGGGATCTCGGAACTGAATTGCGGCACGGGCATTGACCGTGAACAGGAACTACAATATCAATGGGAGAAACCAATGATGGAAATTCCAAAACGCTTGTGGATCGGAATGGTGGTTTTGGGTGCCTGTGCGAGGCTTGTTCCTCATCCGTGGAACTTCACTCCGATGATAGCCATCGGACTGTTTGCGGGAGTTCATGCTCGGAAGGCTAGCACGGGTGTTTTGGCGACTTTAATGGCGCTTGTTTTGAGTGATGCCGCGATGGGTTTCTACCCCGGTTTTTGGTACGTGTACGCGGCGGCGCTGATTCCGGTGCTGCTCGGCAGGCTGATTCGTGACCGGAGTGGCGCGAGCGTAGTAGCGGCCGCGGCCCTCACCTCCAGTGTCTCGTTTTTCGTTATCACCAACTTCATGGTCTGGGCTACCAGCCAAATGTATCCGCATACGATCGGCGGTCTGTCAGCCTGTTACCTGGCTGGCATACCCTTCTACCGGAATCAAGTCCTGGGCGATGCCTTCTACACGGTTGCGCTATTCGGTGGTTATGCGGTCATTCACCGCCTATACCAACCGGCACGGGAGGCCGCCTAGCGTGCGCATTGTTTCTCTACTGGCAAGCGCGACCGAAATCGTCTGTGCCCTGGGTGCCGGCGAAATGCTCGTAGGGCGGTCGCATGAGTGCGACAACCCGGACTGGGTGAGGCGGCTCCCATCCTGCAGCGATCCCGCATTTGATGTGTCTGTTCCGAGCGGGGAGATCGACAAGGAAGTTCGGCGCAGACTCCACTCCGGCGAGCCCCTGTATCAGGTTCATGGAGACTTGATTAGCGAGTTGCGTGCCGATCTTCTGATCACACAATCGCATTGCGAGGTATGCGCCGTGACGCCCGCCGATGTGCAGCGAAGTTGCGGACCCGCAGCGCGACAACTGTCGCTGTCCGCCACCTCTTTGGAGGAAATCTTCCAAAGTATTCTGCGGATTTCCCAAGAGCTTGGTTTGGAGGAGCGGGGCGATGCCCTTGTCCGTCGCGAACGCCAGCGCTTAGATGTGGTGAGGGAGAAAGCTGCGCGTTTCATTCGGCCAACTGTGGTCATGCTGGAGTGGACGGACCCGATCTTCGCGATGGGAAACTGGGGTCCGGAGTTGGTGGAAATCGCGAATGGCGAACTCCTGCTTGGCAAGAAGGGCGAATACTCGGCCGCCATTCCCGCCGAACAGCTTCGCGATGCTGATCCGGAGTGCCTGATCGTAGCCCCTTGCGGATTCAACTTGGAGCGGAGCCTGCGGGAGCGAAGCGTGTTGGAGCGGTATCCGTGGTGGCGGGAACTGCAAGCCGTGCGAAATGGTAACGTCACGTTTGCGGACGGGAATTTGTTCTTCAACCGCTCTGGAATGACCATCTCCCAGACCTCAGAGATTATTGCCGAAATCATTCATGGGGTCCCGTTCGGCGGGGGAACGGAAGGAATTCAATGGCGCCGGATCGAAGCGCCTCTCACGCGAGACCTAAGTCAGATGGACACGAGCCGAACTTGACGAAGGTTGCCTTATCCTGGAGCAGCGGCAAAGACAGTGTGTGGACGTTGCACCTCCTACGGCAGCGGCGGGACATCCAGATAGCCGCGCTGATTACGACCTTCAACTCCGAAGCCAACCGCGTGGCCATGCATGCGGTTCGGCGTTCGTTAGTGGAAGCGCAGGCCGAGCGAACCGCCCTCCCGCTGTGGGTGGTAGAGCTGCCCTGGCCATGCTCGAATCAGCAATACGAAGACCGTATGCGCGGACTGTGCCAGCGCGCATCGGCTGAGGGAATCACCGCTGTCGCGTTCGGAGACCTGTTCCTTCAGGAGGTTCGCGATTACCGAGTGCGGCAATTACAAGGAAGCGGCCTCGAACCGTTATTCCCTGTCTGGCAAATTCCCACGGAACAACTGGGCCCGGCCATGATCGCCGCGGGCGTCAGAGCCAAGATCACCTGTGTGGACCCCTCGAAGCTCGCGAAATCCTTTGCCGGCCAGGAGTACGACCTGGGGTTGCTGCAGGCTCTTCCCCCCGGAGTCGATCCATGCGGCGAGAACGGAGAATTTCACACGTTCGTATATGATGCCCCGGTCTTTACTCGCCCCATTGCCGTGCAGGCAGGAGAAGTGGTCGAGCGCGATGGATTTGTGTTCGCGGACCTGCTTCCGCTTGATTAGGAAAGCCAGCGACAATCACTGAATTCCTTCAGGATCGGCCGGCAGCGCTACTCTTACTCTTTATCGTTCCGGCCGCCAGCCGTAGAATCCTCGGTAGAGAAATCCGTCTGGAAGTTATCTGCTCCCACAAGATTTGGAGGCCGCATTATGCGTGGACCCCGCTCTCACGGACTCCCCAGCCCCGGAGTCTGCGCCGGGATTGTCATTGCTATGTTGGCGATGATCGTGATTCCCGCGACCATCGCACTGCGAACTGTTCAAGTGCCCGCTGTTTTGATTCAAGTCAATCAGAACCCCACGCCGCACGGCTACACCTTCAGCCTTTTGCTGTTCATAGTTCCCATCGCGGTCATCGCAGGGTGGTTTTTGCCCAGTGAGGGACTGCACATTCCGCAGCGGGCTTTCTGGTGGACACTTGCCATCCTGATTCCGCTAGGCTTCTTGCTCGACTTCGTTTTTGCACAGTGGTTCTTCGACTATCCCAACGTTGGAGCGACCTTGGGCATCCTCGCGCCCGCTTTCGGCAGGCCAGTTCCTATCGAAGAGTATGTTTTCTATCTAACTGGCTTTCTCGCGGTTCTTCTTCTGTACGTGTGGCTCGGCGAGTTCTGGTTGGCGGCCTACAATGTGCTTGATTATCCCGGCGAAGCCCGGAAGGTGCGCCGCCTCCTGCATTTCCATCCCACCTCTCTAATCCTCGCCGCGGTCTTGATTGGTGCGGCATGGTTCTACAAGAAGCATTTCGCCGCTCCGGAAAACCAAGGGGGTTTTCCCGGCTACTTTACCTTTCTCGTCGCTGGAGCTCTGCTTCCGGCAGTGAGTTTTTTCCCGGTGGCGCGCCGCTTCATCAATTGGCGCGCCCTGAGCCTTACACTTTTCTTCATGCTGCTCGTCAGCATGCTCTGGGAAGCCACCCTGGCCGTGCCCTACAACTGGTGGAACTTCCAGCAGCGTCAGATGACCGGTCTTTTTATCGGTGCTTGGTCCCGTTTGCCGATCGAGGAAGTTTGTGTCTGGATCGCCGTTACCTACGCCACGGCTATTGTTTTCGAAGTAGTAAAGGTCGGGCTGGCATCAGAACGCTCCCTGCGTGAGGCATTGCTAGGCACGACCGAACCCGAGAAAGCCCCGACGCAGGTCTAGAAAGATAGGAAATGTCTAGCCGCGATATGACACTAGGCCTAACGTCACTACTAATGAGTGGATCCAAAGGGGATAGCCATCGAACAGGTCCTGGTTTCCACCAAAGTCTAGTTGCCGTCGAGAAGGCCCTCGAGTCCGCGCGACCATTCAAACTAGAACGCGCGAAACCGCGGTAGAGGTCCAGGTTCGAACCCGACGGTGCCTGCGATTTTCTTAATTCCTTCAGACTGCTCCCCGGGAGCTACATCTTGACCGTCTTGCCGGTCCTGGCCGCCTCGTAGATCGCTGCCATAATCGTGAGGTCGCGCAATCCCTCTTCCCCGGGAGTAAGAGGCTCCTTGTTGTCCATCACGCAGCCGGACATGTGGTCCATTTCGAGCGCGAAGTGGTTGCGCTCGGCAAGATCGGGTTCTTCCAGTTCTTGGCCGCGCCGTATCCTCATGCGGAGACCGGTGTAGCTGGTTGCGGGCTCCAGTTCGAACCAGCCCTCGGTGCCTACAACCCGGTAGTGATTTTGCCCGGCATAACCGTAGCTGGAGGTGCAGTTCGCCTGCACGCCGCTCGGAAATCGGAGCTGGAAGTTAATGGTTTCTTCCACTTCCTTGAAGCGCACGTCTCCCGGCGAGTTGAATATCATGGCATTGATTTCCGTGGGTTCTTCGCCGGTCAGGTAGCGCGCAGCCTGCAAACTGTAAATGCCGATGTCCATCATGGAGCCTCCGCCAGCCAGCGCTTTGTTCAGGCGCCATTGCTTGGGGTCGCCCATATTGAAGCCGTGATCGGCGAGAATGACCTGCGTGGGGCCGAGTTCCCCGGAGCGCGCCATGCGGATGGCTTCCCGGTTGACCGGCTCGTAGCGACAGCGATAAGCCACCATCAGTTTTCGATCGGCCTTGCGGCCGGCGTCGATCATGGATTGGCACTCGGCGGGGGTGTTGGCCATGGGCTTTTCGGAAAGCACGTGTTTGCCGGCCTCGAAACCGCGAATCGTGTACTCGGCGTGCATTCCGTTGGGCAGCACGACGTAAATGATGTCGACTGCAGGGTTATCGCGGATCGTGTCGTAGTTCTGATAGTTGTAAATGTTCTTCGGATCGACGCCGTAGCGCAGGGCCAGCTTGTTGGCCTTCTCGGGATGACCGCTGACCAAGGCCACGACTTTCGATTTCTCGCACTCGGCAAACGCGGGCAAGATCTGATGGNNACGACAAGTTGGGCGGAAGCGCGCCCGAGCAGAGTGCCAGAAACGTTGGCGGCCACCAGGCCCGCGCTCACTGTGGTCAGGAAACCTCGGCGTGTGATCTCTTTTTTGCCTGCGTCTGACATCGTCACCGCTCCTTTTCATCGATCGTCTGCATCGATCGGCGGCATGCGCCTTTTTCGCTGGCTGCCATATGCCGAAGAAACTGTAAAGGCTGGGTGCTTGCGAAGCAAGCGCGGATTGATGCCGGGGAACGAAGTGAGGAACGAGGCTGAGTTTGAAACCGGGAATGATGAGAGACCTCAGGCGCATGGGCCCTGCCGCGCGCGCCGAGGTCGGCTTTGATCTCAGGCGGACAGAAAGACCATTCCCCGTCGCTCGACCCGCGGAATGCCAGCCGGGAGAATCACAACCACGCAAAAGACAGAAAATGAGACGCCAATGATGGTGATAATGATCCGGCCCCGCTAGGAACCCGGAACCCGCTCGGAGACCTGGGAGGGTAACGGGCGATAGCCGTCGCGCGTGCGGATGTGACAGCTCTTCGAGCGTTCGCCGACCACCTTCACGGCGATGGCCCGCCATCCGCGATTGGGATTGGGCTGGGGGTAGTAGCTGATGGAATAGAGGTGCGCCAGATCCTCGCGGATCGAAGCGAAGGCTTTCTGTTGATCTTTCCAGTCCTTGGCAAAGTAGGCTTCCCCGCCCGTGGCGGCGCTCATGCGCCGGAAGACCGCGCTCGAAACCGGGTCGAGTCTCGCGTCGCGGGTGCTGATCATGTAGATGGGAATGCCTTCGGATTGGGCCAACTCGGCCACATCTTCAGGCGGCACCATGCTGGAATTGTCAGGGCCATTCGAAAACACAACCACCACTTTACGACCGGTATACTGGCCGGCATCTTTGACGGTCATGAGCAGCGCATTGTAGAGAGCAGCGTCATCGCCGGCCACTGCGGTGCGAACCCCGCGCAGCACCTGAAAGCGGTCCGCGGTGAGCGACGCCGACCGGGAAAGGTCGCGGCTATAGGAATAGAACGCCACCCGGTCCGGGCCCTCGAGGGAACGGACAAATTCAGTAATCGCGTCCTGGGCAAAGACAAAACCCCGATACATATAGTTGCTGGTGTCGAACAGGATGAAAACATTGGCGCCGACCATGGCAGCGCTCATCGAAGGCAATCCCTGCGGAGTTTCGGAAGAGCTATCTGAGGAAGGGTCAGGGACTCGGGTGTCGGGCTTCTGCCGGCCATCCGGTCCAACATCGACCAGAGTTCGAGTGGCTTCGTTGCCTTCGCCGAAGTTGGCAATTCTCTGGGGAATGCCATCCTCGGTCACCTCGAAGTCCGAGGGACGAAGGCCGTCGACATAGTTGCCCTTGCGGTCCATGACCGCCACGTTCAGCTGCACCAACTCGACATTGACCCGAATATTCGGTTGGCTTCCCTGGGCCATCGTCCAGCGGATGGTTCCGCTGAGCAAGAACGGAAGCAGCAGAAGGATCAGAGATAGAGAATTTCTTCTCGACATAACGAGCTACTCCTCAAACCAAGCACACGATGGACCGCTGGCCTAACTGGGGCCGTTGGTCTGCAATGAGGCAATCTTGCCTTGGCGAAATTCCTCGCCGGTTTCCCGCATGGCACGCAGAATCGCCGGCCAATCTTCGAAATCAGTGGCAAAAATCTTCTCGATCATGCGATGAGTCAGTTGGGGGACCAGGCGGTTCAGCATCACCGGGGAGTAGCCCATCTCGTCCGCCAGGCGCGCCCAGTACAGGTTGTTCGAATCCCAGGACTCGGCCAGCAGGATGCTGCCGTAACCCATCAGAGCCGGGAAGGGTTTGACGTCCAGCAATTCACGGGCGTAACTCTGCGCCAGCGCAGGGTGGGGTACGCCAAAATCGCGGGACAAGCGGTCCCAACTCACTTCAGCGGCGTCGCGGTGCGAAAGACCCTCCAGTTCCTGTCCGGCGACCCCCCAGGAATCGGTCTGGGAAGGGAATTCGCGCCGAAACTCGGCGGCCAAGTAGAAAGTCTCGCCCGGCATGACACCGGCCAAAGCGTTCTGCAGATGCCCGGCGGCCAAATCGTTCTCGATGCGCTCGGAACGTTCGGGAGCCAGTCGATCGCTGAGGATTTTCATCACCGTCTGCCGCAGTTTCGGGTTGTCCGCAGACGCGCTCAGGAGCTCCTCGCCGGTGCGCTGGTAAAGCGTGACGGCGTGCAGTTCGTTCCGGCTCACACCCCACCAGCGTGGCAAAACGGCACTGCTCATGAGGCCCGGGACCAGTTCGGGCCAAATCAGAGCCTGGACGTTCTCGGGAACGATGAAATCCTGCTCCGCTTTGGCCAGCACGAAGGGCAGGTTGGCGAGCGAGCCAGCCAGGTGAGCGCCCCCGGCTGCCGGCAAGCCGGAGCCGAACAAGGACGGCACCTGCCACGACTGAGTCTTGCCCACCGTCATCTGTCCGGAGAAATCGTGGGAGCGGACAAACAGGGAGTTATTGTGAAGCATCTGTGCGCCGGGCGGCTCATAGTAGGCGTAGTTCAATCCGACCAGGGTATCGCGCAGGAAGGGAGTCAGCAGCCCGCGAGCCTCGGTCAACTCCTTCTGCGAGCTGGGCGACTTGATGATTTTGGCCAAGTCGGTTTTCGCCTGCAAGGAGGTGTGGTGGTTCGAGGGAACTCCCGGAGCCCATTCCTCGCGCTCCCCGTTGGTAAACATGGTGCGAGGCAACTCGAACTCGTGCAACTCTCCCGCGAGCGGCAGCAGAGTGTCGGCGGTGGTTTTTCCTTGCGCCAGTTGATTCAAGCCGTCGCCCAGAGCAAAGAGCGTGTCAAAAGAAGCCAGACGCTGACCGACCATGACCGAGCGAATGGCATTCGACAGATCTCCGCGCACCTGCCGACCATCGCGGCTCGTCTGATTCGGGCCGGCGAGTACGTCAATGAACTCGTCCTCGGAAAGCGCGCTGCGATCCGCGGCCGCCTGAAAGATGGCGCGCAGCGAGGCGTGTCCCGCGTCAAACAGTTCCACCGAGGAGCTGACTTGATGGAAGGGCTGAATCACCTTCTGCCATGAATCGTTCAAATCCGCACTCGAGATCTCTCCTTGCCGGGCGAGAATCTGCCACAGACCGATATTGGCCTGAAACAGGCCGATGGCGTTCGCCCGCACCCCGGGATTCGACACGTGATCAATCGACTGCATCGCGCCGAGAAAGTGGGTGATCGAGTCGTTGTCCAAGGCGGGAAACTCGGAAAAAATCAGATACTGATCGCCGAAGCGCGAGAAATCGCTGGCCAGCAGGCGGACGGTTTGGGGACTCAGGCGTTGCTCGGGAGACCGCCCCCGGTCCATTTCACTCAGCATCAGATAAACCTGCAGGGGCGCGTCGCTGGATTCCTGCCGGGAAAAAGCGAACATCGCTTCCACCAGTTGTTCCGGACTGCGCAAACGGCTGGCTTGCTTGACCCAGTCGTGGCCCTCCCGGGAGTCGTTTTTCTGATGAATAATGTCCTCCCAGACCCCGAGATTGCCGGGAACCTCCGGTTCTCCGTTCGGCTCGAGTTCGAGGCGAGTCATGAGCAAGAGCGGCCCCGCATCCGGGCGGAACACGGGAGCGATGGCGCTCGGAGAAGTATTACGGCCGCGGAGCGCCTCATAGAAAAGCCGCAGGTGATGAGGTTCGGTGAAATAGGCTTGCTGGGTTTGGCTGATGCGCGACAAGGCGTCAAAATAGGCCGCCAGCCAACCCTCGTCTCGGGCCAGTAACCGGGTTACGAATTCCGAGGGTGAGTCGGGGCTGGCGCCCACCAGATCCTTCCATGCCGATTCCGCCGACGCTCCACCCGGAACCACGACTCGTCCGGAGCGGACCGAGATGTGCGAGCCATAGAAATCCAAAGCGGCGGGGGAACGAAGAAGCTTCCGTAGTCCGGGAGAGGCTTCGAGCGTGATCCGAGTTTCCTGGTCCAGTTGCGACATGCCCCAGTAGAGACGGGACAAACCGCGATTGTGCAGGAGGGATTCGAGAAGGTCTTCTTTTCCCGCCTCGGAGACATTCTTGTCGTAGGCCGTCCACTGGCGCGGCGTGAACAAAACCGGCACCTGCGTGCCGGAGTAGGGATCGTTGAAGGGTTCACCCTTGCGCAGCTTGCCCTCGAGGTCGGCCAGCGGGAAACCGGAATCAATGGTCAGAAAAGCTCTTTCCGCATCCTCGGTCTCAAGCGACACGTTCTGCCCGCAGGTTTCGTGAAACCGGTAACCAAGAATCGTCAGCAGCGCTCCCGCGTCGTCACAGCCGGAAACATGAATGACGTTGGATGGGCCGGCGAGCGCTTGCAGTTCTTTCGCCTGGTTCACGTAACGTTCGAGCAGGATGAGAAATTCGGTGGGGCTGCCGGGCTTCTCCTGGGAGCCGTGATAGCCCTGAATCTCCACGTTTCGCGCGAGCAGCGGCAGGACGTCCGGGAGAGAGACTTTCTGGCTGATGCCGGCCATGCGAAGAAAGGAGCGCAGAGAACCCGGGATGGTCACAGTGGATGCAGACGATGCCGAATCGAATCTGCCGGAAGATTGCGCCGGGATCGCAGAGTCTGCTGGCGCGGGAAGCGCGGCAGCCGTCGTCTGAGCGCCGGCGGACGGCGAAGAAATGCAAGCGACAACCGAAGCCGCAATCAGAAGGCAAGAAAAACAAGAAAACGATTTCATGGCGGAAGACCTCACCTGAGTTGTTCGGCTGACTCTGGCGTTCGGTGCGGCGAATTGCTTCGCGCACTCGCTGGAGGCGGCATTATACCTAGATCGTCACGTTTGTTCTGTCTCCGGATTGTCAATTCAACCGGGGCCAAGATACCCCATTCGCCAGGCGAATCCAAGGGGCTTTTCGTCCCTTTTCCACCGCCTATAGCCCTGCTACCGCGGACGCTTCCATATTCTTGGTTTTCGACCAGGGCGGGGTGTTTCCCCAGGGAACGAAGGGGTGGGACGAGCGGAATTGCTTATTGGCCGGTGCCGGATTGGGAACGGGCGGGGAGCGGAGCGGCCGGCAGATGAGTCTCGCCCCAGCCCCCACCGAGGGCCTTGATGAGGGCCACGCTATCGACCATACGGCGTCCCGAAAGCTCGACGGCAACGCGCTCGTCGCTCAAGGCGGCACTCTGGGCGGTGATGACCTCGAGATAGGTGGCTACGCCGCCCCGGTAACGGTTGTTTGAAAGCGCCAACGAGTGCTCGGCCGCCGCCACGGCGGCGGCCTGGGTCTGGGCTTCATTCTCGAGGATCCGGAGGCCGGCCAGGCTATCTTCCACCTCCTGAAAGGAGGTGAGCAGGTTCTGGCGGTAGTTGGCCACGGACTCGTCGTAGGCAGCCTGGGCTTGCTCGGAAATGGCGCGGCGTTGGCCGCCGTCGAAAATGGTCTCGAGCGCAGCAATGCCCGCCGCGGCAAAGCCGCTCGGGCCGGTAAGCCAATTGGTGATAGTCGTGCCTTCAAAACCCCCGCTGGCCGAAAGCATGAGCGACGGGAAATAGGCGGAGCGAGCCACTCCGATCTGGGCGTTGGCAGCGGCCACGCGGCGCTCCGCGGCGGCGATATCGGGGCGGCGCTGTAACAGGTCAGAAGGCAACCCCGGCGGAGTGACCGGCGGGGTTAGGTTGAGCCCGGCCGGCGGTAGAGTGAAGGTCGATGCCGGCTCGCCGACAAGCACCGCGCAGGCATGCTCAAACTGGGCGCGCTCGACCCCCAAGTCAATGGCCTGGGCGCGCGTGGTTTCGAGCTGCGTCTGGGCCTGAGCCACGTCGACTTGCGAGGCGATACCGCCCTGGTAGCGATTCTCGGTAAGCCGTAGCGCCTCCTGGTAGGCGGCGACTGTCGAGTCGAGCAGTTGGATTTCCGCATCGAGAGCCCGCGCCTGGAAATAATCCATTGCCAACTCGGCGTGCAGGCCGAGGCTGATCGACTCTAAATCACCGGCGCTGGCCTGGGCCGTAGCGCGGGCGGCTTCGACGGTGTGGCGCACCCGGCCCCAGAGATCGGGCTCATAGGAGGCATCGACCGGGAGGACCAGGTCGGTGTAGTCGGTGGTCGTGGAGACCAGGGGACGGTTCTCCGACAGCCGGTTTCGGGTTGCCGAAGGGCCGGCGGTGACCGTCGGATAGTAGCCCGCGCGAGCCAGGCGGACCAGAGCTCGAGCCTGGAGGAACTGGGCTTCAGCTCCCCTGATCGTCTGATTAGAGACGTTGACCTTCTCTTCGAGGCTGTTCAGTTCCGGATTCTGATAGATCTCCCACCATTTTCCGCGCAATACCTGGTCGGCGGGCTCGGCCTGCTTCCAGTGATCAGGAGTCTCCTTATAGGCGCCGGGGACCGGAGCCGAAGGCCGTGAGTAGCGGGGCCCGACGACACAACCCGCGAGCAGCCAGGCGGCCAAAGTGCAAGCGGCCGCCGAGGGTAGTCTCCGCCATCTGCCTGCGGTTCTCGGCCAATCTCTCACTGCCCTCCTCCTGCCTGGGAGGCGGCCACCACGCGGACTTCCTGGCCGGTCTCGATGGAATCAGGTGGGTTGATAACGACCGCCTCGTCGCCGGTCAGCCCGGCGACCACCTCGACCTCGCTGCCGAAGTCATGACCGAGGGTAATCGGCCGGAGTTCGGCTTTTCCGTTATTGACGACGACCACCCGCAGGCCTTCGGAGCGGAAGATCAGGGTGTCGACCGGCAGGATCAGCGATGACTTGGGAGAGGGCAGCTTGAGATGAACTTCGGCGTAGGCGCCGGTCAGGAGTTCGCCGCTCGGATTATTCACCGCGATCTCGACCAGCAGAGTGCGGGTCGCAGGATCGATGGCATCGGCGGTGCGGACGAGCTGGCCCTGAAAGCGGCGGCCGGGAAATTCCGTCAGGGTGAGATCGGCGGTCAGGCCGGGCTTGGCGGCTTGCGAGTAGGCTTCCGGGACGTTGACATAGACCCGCAGCCGGCCGGGCTGCGCGATATGGAACAGCTCGGTCCTGGTGCCGCCGCTGCTGCCGGGATCGATGAGAGCGCCGATATCGGTGTTGCGGGCGGTAATCACGCCGTCGAAGGGGGCGTAGATTTTCTGGAACGACTGCAGGTCTTCGAGTCGCTTTACGTTGGCTTGAGAGGACTGCACGATGGTTTTCTTGGCGGTGTAGTCGCTTTCGGCGTTGTCGGCATCTTGCTTCGAGACCGAGTCGGTCTTGAGCAGTCCGGAATAACGTTCGGCGGTGATCTGGGCGAGGTGGACGTTGGCTTCGGCGGTGGCCAGATCGGCGCGGCTTTGGTGCAGCTGCTGGTCGACTTCCGGGGTGTCGATCTCGGCCAGCAACTGGCCGGTCTTCACGTGAGCGCCAATATCCACGGTCCAGCGCTTCAGATAGCCGTTGGTGCGGGCGTAGATGGGGGAATCGATATAGGCCTGCACGCTCGCTGGCAACACGACTTCTTCGGCCGGGGCGGTGTGTTTGGGATGGGCCACGCTCACGGTCGGGATGGCCATCTCCGCGGTTTCGGTTTTGAGCGTCGCGCGGGCCTGAATACGCGGCAGGACGGCGAAAATCACAATGGCAGCGAGCACCACAACCGCAACCAGCACCAACCACCATCTCCCGCCGGCGCGCCGGGGAGGCGGCTCCGAAAAAGCTGCGTTTTTTTCTGGCTCAGTTTGCTGCTCTGTCCTCATAGATGCTCCTCAACTCCAGCTGAAAACGCGTTAGTGCTTCGGTGCAATCAAGCTCGACCGGCTGCGCCGTCCGTGCAATACGCTGAAAAAGACCGGCACGAAAAATAGGGTGGCAATGGTCGCAAACANNACCATGCCGATAATCATGGCGAGGGCGGTCATCAGCACCGGTCGAAAACGGGTGAACCCGGCCTGCAGTGCGGCGCCCAGAGGATCCTTGCCTTCCGCCATCTGTTCCTTGGCGAAGCTGACGACCAGGATGCTATTGGCCGTGCCCACGCCGACGCACATGATGGAGCCGATCAGGGCGGGCACGCTGATCGTGGTCCGAGTCACAAACAGAAACCATACAATCCCGGCGAGCGATGCTGGCAGAGCCGAAATGATGATGAACGGATCGAGCCAAGACTGGAAGTTCACCACGATGAGCAGGTAGACGAGAATAATCGAGAACGACAGTCCCCCGAGCAGGCCAAAATAGGCGGAGTGCATGGTCAGGATCTGTCCACGAATGATCAGTTGTGTGCCCCGCGGCAAGTCTTTCTGGCTGTCCTTCACGATCTTTTCTAAATCGGTCGCCACCCCGCCCAGATCACGTCCCTGCACCGAACCGTAAATATCAAGCAGGGGTTGGATGTCGTAATGGGAGACCAGTCCCATTCCCGAGCCGCGGTGAATCGAAGCCAGGCTCGCGAGAATCTCGGGCTTCGCGCCGCTCGGTCCCGAGACCGGGATATTTTCGAGGTTCTGCAAGGAATCGAGACGGTACTGGGGAGTCTGGGTGGCGATCATGTAACTCACCCCGCTCTTCGGATTGAGCCAGAACTCGGGAGTGGTTTGAAAACTGCCGCTGAGTGACACCAAAAGGTTAGTGGCGATGTCGCGCTGGGTGAAACCAATTTGTTCCGCCCGGGTGCGATCCACATCGATGTGCAGATAGGGCTGATCGAAGGGCTGCTGGATGTGCAAGTCGACGGTTCCGGGGACTTGCCGGACGCGCTCGAGCAGCTTGTCGGCGAAGGCCCGGTTGCCGTCCAGGTCGTAACCGACCACCTGGATGTCGATCGGAGCCGGCAGCCCGAAGTTCAGGATCTGGCTGACGATGTCGGCGGGAAGAAACGAGAAGGTCACGCCGGGAAATTCCTCAGGCAGCCGCAGGCGCAGGTCGTGAATGTATTTATCGGTCGGGGCGTGGTCTGGGTTCAGACTGACCAGGATGTCGGCGTCGGCCGGCCCGATGGGAGCGGAATTGCTATAGGAAAGGTTGATTCCGCTGTAGGGAAGGCCGATATTATCGATGACCGTGTCGATCTCGCTCGGCGGGATCTGTCGCCGGATGGATTGCTCGACCAGGTCGCAAATGCGGGCCGTGTCCTCAATGCGCGTGCCGGTGCGGGCGCGCATGTGAAGCTTGAATTGGCCGGCGTCCACCGACGGGAAAAAATCCCGGCCCAACCAGGGGACCAGAAACACTACCGAGGCCACGCATCCGACAGCGAAGATCAGCAGAAACGCTTGCCGGTGGTGCAGGCAACTGTCTAACCAATGATGGTAGCGGTCGCGGAAGCGTTCGAAGCTTTCTTCGAATCGGATCTGCATGCGGACCAAAGGATTGCGGCTGGGAACGGGCACCTCGCTGCCTTCCGGTTCATGGCCGCGCAACAAGTACTTGGCCATCGTAGGCACGAGCGTGCGCGAGAGCAGATACGACGCGAGCATGGCAAACACGACCGCCTCGGCCAGAGGAACGAACAGATAGCGGGCTACGCCGCCGAGNNCGTCGACCAGAATGCCGACCGCGAGCGCCAGTCCCCCCAAGGTCATAATGTTGATGGTTTCCCCCAGCATGCTGAGCACAATGAGAGAGGTGAGAATCGAAAGCGGGATCGAAACCCCGATGATGAGGGTGCTCCGCCAATTTCCCAAGAAGATCAGGATCATCAGGCCGGTCAGGCAGGCGGCGATCACACCTTCGCGAATCACGCCATTGATCGAAGCGCGCACAAAAAGCGACTGATCGGCCAGGGGCTGAATCTTCAGTTCGGGTGGAAGCCCGGCCAGAATCTGGGGCAGCATGGCCTTGATGCCGGCAATCACGCTGAGAGTAGAGGCGTTGCCGGCCTTCATCACCGTCAGCAGAGAGGCCCGTTGTCCATTCACCCGCACGATATTGGTTTGGGGCGGGAAACCATCGCGAACGTGGGCCACGTCGCCGATATAGATAGTCGTATTACCGACCGTCTTGACGGGCAACTGGTTCAGTTCGTCGACGGTCTTCGGACTCCCGTTGATGTCGACATCATATTCAAAGAGGCCGATCTTCGAAGTGCCGGAGGGCAGGACCAGGTTCTGGTCGCTGATGGCATTCACCACATCCATCGGCGAGAGGCCCTTCGACTGAAGCGCCGCAGTGTCGAGATCGACCTCGACCTGGCGCTGTTTTCCGCCATAAGGAAAGGGTATGGCGGCTCCCTGCACGGTCACCAGGCGAGTGCGGATAAAGTTGACGCCGTAATCGTTGACTTGCTGCTCGGAAAGCGTCTTTCCCGAAAGTGCAAGTTGAATGATGGGCACGCTCGAGGCTGTGTAGGTGATCACCAGTGGCGGCGTGGTGCCGGGCGGCAACTGCCGGAGTTGGGTCTGTGAAATCGCGGTTACCTGCGCGATGGCCTTGTCGATTTGCGCGTTCGGCTGAAAGAAGACCTTGACCACCGCTACGCCGTTCAGCGATTGCGACTCGATATGCTGGATGTCGTCGACCAGCGTAGTGAGCGCTCGTTCGGTCTGGAAAACGATGCGGTCCGACATGTCCTGCGCATCGAGTCCCTGATAATTCCAGATGATGCTCACGACCGGAATATTGATGTTGGGCAGGATATCGGTGGGCGTGTTGAGGATGACGAGCGGACCCAGAATCAACAGCAGCAGAGCGACAACCACGAATGTGTAGGGCCGTCTAAGGGCGAGTCGGACAATCCACATAGTTTCCTCAGGGTGAACAGCACTTTGACACCCATGCCCGCGCGCTCAACCCAGCATGGTGCATACAAACAGCTTAGCTCATCCCCAAGCTCTATCCCCGAGGCTAGGTGCCAACCCCGCGATCCCGAACGACGGTCAGTAAGCTATTTGATTCAGAGACTTAGATGAGAGATGCAAGGGTTTTTCATGACCGAAACTTTAGTGCGGACCGAGCGGCCTTCTCTGGTATCGCAGGAAGCCCCAATATCCCATAAACTACGCTCGACTAGAGTCGGGATGGAGCGAGGTGAAAATACCTGGCCTTCCGGACCCGATGGGCCAAAACCGGCCTAACTCTTTACGTCCGGGTTCGGGCCTGGGTTCGGGGTCTTGGCTTGTTCCGCAGGAGTATCCCTCATGCCGTCTTTCAGGGCGCGAATGCCCTCGCCAATTCCCTTGCCGAGTTCGGGTAGCTTCTTGGGGCCGAACACCAGTAAGGCAATAAAGAAGATCACGAGCAGGTGCATTGGCTGAAAGAGACCGTCAAACATAGGAACCTCCACGCGCTACCAAAGCAGACCCTCTAACGTTACTGAACAAGAGGCCGTGCCGTCAACAGCCGTCTGTGCCAGGCGCCTGCCGAGACCATGCCTTACCCATCGTGAGGCTCTTGGCCCGGATTCGGCCTTGGCGCATCACTGTTTGGGCATGGCACTATTCGAGCTCCAGAAGTTCGATGAGGCAGCTCAGGAGTTTCGGGAGGTCTTGCGGCTGGCGCCTGGGGCGGCGAATCACTACGACCTGGCAGCTTGCCTGATGACGATGGGCCTCTACGGCCAGGCGTTGGCGGAACTTGAAACTGCCGCCCGCATGGCGCCCGGTCAGCAACTGTATGGCGTGCGGAAACAAGAGTTGATCCGTTTGATCAACACCCAAGCGGCACGCTGAGGGTCTCATCTCAGTCTGACACCGCGAAATACAGTTGGATCAGCGAAATCCCTGCAATGTGGCGCCATCTTTGCCATTCGAGCCCCGGGGTTTGGTAGGCAAACTGCAAAGTACTTTTGGGCGTACTCGGGACCTGAACTGTCGTACTTAACGGCTGTCCAGCCTATAGTCCTAGAATAACTGGAGTTCAGTGCCCAGGGGCACCGTGCAAGGCCAGGAAGCTGCCATATGAATCCTACAGAATCGACGCCGGTCGTGAGCGCAAAGCCCATCGCCCCCACCATTTTTCCTCCAGCCGGCGGGGCGCAGCAAGATAATAGTACTCACGGATCTAGCGCTGAAGAGCCTGTAGTTTCCCCAAAGGCCACCTCGATTCGCCGCGGTTACGGTTTGCCGTGCGCAAAATGCAGAACCTATTACGCCGCGAATCTTGCTGCCTGCCCGGTATGCAAGAGCCCGGAACGGGTTTCCCCGGTGATCGGCTCCCTTCCGAGCCTGGGCCCTGAAGTCGAGCAGGCTCCTGACGACGCGGTCCTCGAGCAAGAGCGCGAGCGCTTCCTGCAGGAATTCAAGTCTCACGTCCAGGCCGGGGAGATGCAAATCAATGCATCCGAGAGTTTTCGTTGCAATATAGAGGAAAACCACCGGGGCGGGTTCGAGCCGGCGACGGTGTGCCAAGGCTGTTACGAACACATGCGGGAACGGGCAGATCTGGCCGAGGCCGCGCTGCTGATCGACGTGAAGGAAGCGTCCCAGCTGCTCTACGATGCCGTATGGTCGGACCCGTCGGACCCGAGCAAGACCTATCAAAACGCCGCCCGGGCGCTGCTTAACGAACTACGCCGCCGCGCCGGAATTTCGGTAGTTCTCGGGCCTTTGAAGACTCTGACCGACTAGCCCGCCATCAAGAGTCGCCTACTGGGCCTTCAGATGAACCCATTTTCTGCCGGCGTACAAACGGTATCCATCGTCGCCGGCAACCATCTTCAGCGGCACGGGACGAACCAGTTTCTCGTCCACCTGGGCGGAAACCGTGAACAAATCGTCGGCTCCCACATCCATCACCGTAAACTTGCCATCCTTCGAGAAGCCGAAGCCATACTCGCCGGGAGCCAGTTCCGTGCCCTCGACCTCGAGCTTTACTTCCGTGATGAGAAATCCCTGATACTTTGCGGCTACCTCGCTGGCATAGCCAGCCGTGTCCACCAGGCCGGCCAGAACCAGCTTGCCGTCGGATGTACTGAATCCGGCTGAATTGCGCAGTTGCACCGTGGCTGATTGTCCTCGGAAGAAATAGGCGGGCGGAACGACGCGTCTCAGACTCTCCGCATCGACCAAGCCTGGCTTCAACTGCTGTGCCGTCAGGAGAAGGGATGGGAGCAGGCAAAACAAAAGAACCGCAGAGTACCTCGGAACCAGGTGCCTCATGATGGGTTGTCCTCCAGCCGGAAATCGTTTCTTAATTTAACCTAATCTTATCTACGCCAATCTACGCTTCTGCTGAGTCCACCCGCAACCAAACCGGCTTCACCCCGGATGCCCGTCAACGGCCGTCCGGGCCGGCGAACCGCAGTTTGCCAAACGCGCTCGACACATGAAAATTGGGCTGGGCGGTTCGGGTTGCCTGCCAAGCCAAATAAGCTCGCGGTTCCTTCGGTCCTTCGACCCGATAGAAGTTTGCCCGCCAGTCCGCTCGCGGATCGAACCGAGCCGTGAGCGCTCGCATGGGAATCGCCATCTCAGCCGTCCAGGTGTGGGCTCTCTCGTCGACGATCACCGAGCGCTCGAGTCCGCTCTCGAGATCACGGCGTCCGCCGGGAAAAATGTCGAGATCAATCCACATTCCGTTGGGGCTGATTTCAAATTCCAGGTAATGACCCGCTTGCGAAGGATCGGGCTGCAGGAACGCTTCCGCCACATCGCGATCCCAGAGATGGTCACGCCGCCCGTTGGGCTCCGAGTCCGCAAATAAGAAGAGTTCGCGGAAGCGACACTCGAAACGCAGGTACAACTTTTCCGGGCACCACAGGATGCGCACTTCGGTTCCGCGGCCGGGATCGGGGTTCTCCCCCCGCCAGTCGGAGCAGAATGCAGTCGGGCCGGCACTCCGCCAATCGGCTGCGGGATGCGCAGCATCTAATCGAATTTCCTGAGGGACGCGGGTGGCGACGATCTCGTTCGATGGCTTGGGATCGAGGGGGGTGTCATCCGGCTTTGTCATAGAGCGCGTAAGGAACGAGGAATATGGTAGCCGAGAGAACCAGGAATTTGCTTGCCAAAAGGTCGGCAGGAAAACAAAAACAGTTTGAACGCAATATCCGGATAGCTCACGCCGCCCCTCGGGCCTTAAGCTGTGAATCATGATAGCCAATGCGATACTCGATAGGACAGAAGCGCCACAGATGGCAGAGAGTAGCGAAAACCACCGTTGGCAGGCGGTCGTCGATCGCGACCCGAATCAAGACGGCAAATTTGTCTTCGCCGTTTCCTCGACCGGTGTGTATTGCCGCCCTTCGTGTCCGGCGAAGCGCCCGCGCCGGGAGAATGTGGCTTTCTTCCGCCTGCCGGACGACGCCGAAAGGGCCGGCTATCGCGCCTGCCTGCGCTGCCGTCCCCGGGCGATTGGCGGCCACGGCCCTACCGAAATGGTGAAGGCCGTCTGCCGCTATCTCGAACAACACCTCGATGAACCCATCACGCTGGCGCGCTTGGGGAAGGCATTTCAGCAGAGCCCGTTCCACTTGCAAAGGACATTCAAGGCAGTTCTCGGCATCACTCCCCGCGCCTATGCCGATTCTTGCCGAATGAACCAGCTCAAGCGCAACCTGCGAGCCGGTCATTCGGTGACCCGTGCCATGTATGACGCCGGTTACAGTTCGAACAGTCGGCTGTACGAACGGACCTCGTCACAACTCGGGATGACGCCGGACAAGTACCGCCGCGGGGCCATTGCCGCGCCCATTCGCTACACCTGTGCGGATTCTCCACTGGGACGCATGCTGATCGCGGCCACCGACAGGGGTATTTGCACCATCCAATTTGCTGACTCGGACGAGGAACTCGAGCACGGGCTCAAACGCGAGTTTCCCTTTGCCCAGCGCAAACGCGACGACCTGGCGATGGGATCCTGGAGGCGAGACTTGCTGCGCCAAATGCGCGGCCAGAAGTTAAATGGCGCATTGCCTCTCGATATCCAGGCCACTGCTTTCCAGCGCCGGGTGTGGAGCTATTTGCAGTCCATATCGTTCGGAAGCACTCGCTCCTACGGCGAGGTGGCTCGGGCGATCGGCCAGCCGACGGCGACGCGTGCGGTCGCCAGAGCCTGCGCAACCAATCCCGTGGCCGTGGCAATTCCCTGTCACCGCGTGCTCCGGGAGAACGGAGATCTGGCGGGCTATCGCTGGGGCATCGAGCGCAAGAAAAAGCTGCTGGCGCTGGAAAGAAACACCTAGTGTAGTGCGTCAAACAGATCGACATTTATGAGTCGCCGGTTTCCTCTGTAATCCTCTGTGCCCTCTGTGGTTAAAGCCTTTGAACTCCTCGCCGCGCACCACGGATCACGCGGATCGAGGCACAATATTTAACGCTCATTATTAGAGTTCGATGTCACTAGTGGCCTGTCGCAGTGAG
>PKYX01000334.1:1410-8305 GCA_003132825.1 Acidobacteriaceae bacterium | reverse complement strand
TCTTTGCGAGATTAGGGTCAAGTCTGGGACCTTATGCTTTAAGGCAACTGATGCCGGTCCATGCCCTCGTCCATCAGCTCCATGGCACGCGGCGCAGTAGTACCGAAAGATCTTCGCTCCCTCGACGGGGTTAGGTGCCGGCGAGGTCGCTTTATCCTGCGCCGGCTTGGGAGCTGCTGGCAAAAGAACAGCCGATAGAAGAACCAGGCACAGAAGCAGCATTGACCATATTTCTTTCCCGTGCATGCGCACCTCCCTACAGTAACAGCGACGACAGTACTACGACCCGGCGCGAGCAGCTCCGGACGCATCACTTGCGTTCGCCTGCTTTCTTATCATTAATTCTTATCATCGGCTGCCCGTTCGCAGGCGCGGGGGATACTGGCCTGTCGCCTCGCACTACACACCGGGAGGCCTCAGGCTGAGCGACAAAACGGGCCACCATTTCGTCGACCTGTAGCAGGCCAGACGCAAACCGTAGATGCCGCGATTCCTTATGCCTTGATGACTCTGGTCGAGTCACGTGCTGGACTTTGCAAGCTCCGTGAAGAGCTCTTGGGCGCGTTTATGGGCGTTTGTGGAATGCTCGTGCGCCTGTTTGGAGAGTTCGTGAGCGGTTAGATGATCTCCTTTGCCGTAGGCTACGGCGGCGGCGGCGTGGGCGTGAGCTGCGAGGTTGTGGAGTTCTGCGACTCGATCGTGCGTGCTCTGTGGCATGGTGCCCTCCTTAGCCAGTTGGGCCTTGTGATGGGTCAGTGGCGTCCGTCAGCCCGTTCATCTAAGGTCTCGATCTAACTCAACGTAACCAGGCCATGGACACAAGAATAAGCTCGCTCTCAGGCAACGCTCTTTTTCTTGGCAGCCCGCTCAGAAGCGGACGGCGACCGGCCGTCGCAGCGCTCGGCATGCAGCTTCGCGGCTTCGGTGTCATGGCGAAGGGCACGCTGATTATATCCGTGAGCCAGGTATGCGTGGTGCACAGCTTTCTCGTGCTCGTCGGTCTGATCGTATTTCGCTGCTTCTTTGTAGTGGTAGGCCGCCCGCTCATGATGACGAGCGGCGTCTTCGTAATGCTCCCAAGTCTTTGACATGCCGTTCTCCTTATAAAGTCAGATGCTGGCAGCTTTCGGGGCTCGACCATGCCCTCGGACTTGCCGCGGTTATGGGACGCTGGTGCGATCCGGTTTTACACAGGGTGCTCGCGACAAAATCGAAGAACAGACCGCGCATGATTTTGTTGGATAGGCTATTTGCCCTCGGCTGCCTTACTTTGATTTTGCCACGATCATCTCATCAGCGAGGCGCGGCATTCGTGAGAACCACCTTGAGCGCATCCTCTTTTGCCGCGTTTCCAAAAGTGTCGTACGCCTTCATGATGTCGCTTATGGCGAAGCGATGAGTCACGAGTTTGCCCGGCTGTAACTTGCCCGATCGCACCACCTTCAGCAACATCGCAGTGGTTACCGTGTCCACCAGGCGCGTGGTGATTGAAATATTGCGGTCCCAAAGCTTCTCCATGTGCAGTTCCACCGGCTTACCGTGGACTCCAACATTCGCGATGTGCCCACCAGCGGCGACAATGTTCTGGCAGATGGCGAAGGTCTCTGGAAGCCCGACTGCCTCGATAGCTACGTCGACGCCGGCCCCCTCTGTCAGTTCCATCACGTGCTGGGCAGCCTGTCCATCGGTGCTGTTGATCAGCGTGGTTGCGCCGAGGTTCTTGGCGACCGCGAGACGCTTGTCATTGAGATCGATCATGAAGATCGCCGCCGGAGAATAGAACTGCGCCGTCAGCAGAACCGCGAGCCCCACGGGCCCTGCGCCCACGATGGCCACTGTGTCCCCGGGCTTCACTTGCCCGTTCAGAACGCCGCACTCCAATCCAGTGGGCAAGATGTCGCTGAGCATGACGAGGGCTTCTTCGACGCCATCGACCGGGAAGTGGTAGAGACTTCCATCGGCTTGAGGGATACGCACGTATTCGGCCTGAGTTCCATCGATGGTGTAGCCCAAAATCCAGCCGCCGTGCCGACAATGGGAATACATGTTCCGTTTGCAGAAGTCGCACTTCAAGCAGGCAGTGACGCACGAGATGATGACTTTGTCTCCAACGTGAAACTCCGAGACGCCAGTTCCGACTTGCTCGACCACGCCAATGCCCTCGTGGCCCAGAATGCGTCCATCGGTCACTGCGGGGAGATCTCCCTTCAGAATGTGAAGATCGGTACCGCAAATCGTCGAAGTGGTAATCCGCACGATGGCATCGCCCTGATCCTGGATGGTGGGGCGCGGCTTGTTCTCCCATGCGCGCTTGCCCGGACCGTGATAGACCAGCGCCTTCATGGTAGCGCGGACGCTTAGAGTTGAAGCCTTCGTAGTTGGTACTTCGAGTTCAGCGGTCGTCATGATGCTCCCTCTTCATTCTCTTTGCGACTCTAACGACTGTGCCGTCATTTTTCTGAGCAAGAGTGCTCACACTCGCCCCGCCAATCGGTTGTACGCTCATCGTTTAGTGGGATTTGCGCGCAATCTGGCACCATCGGTTTCTCGTTTGGGAGGTCCCATGGACCAAATGACACATGGAACCCACGGACAAGAGGCGGACTCACATGCCGGTCACACAGTGTCAGAGGCCGGCGGAAGGCATGATCGCCACTCCGGACATTCCGTCGCTATGTTTCGCGACAAGTTTTGGCTGAGTTTCGCTCTCACGATTCCGGTGGTTGTCTGGTCGACGGACGTCCAACACTGGCTTGGGTACACAGCGCCTTCTTTTGCCGGCTCGAAATTTATTCCCGCGATTCTTGGAACGGTCGTCTTCGTTTATGGCGGGCTAGTCTTCATCCGCGGGGCGTGGGCCGAACTTGCCGACCGCAAGCCCGGCATGATGACCCTCATCAGCTTGGCGATCATGGTCGCCTTCGGGACATCGCTCGCTGCTACATTCGGTCTGTTCGAGATTGAAGTCTGGTGGGAACTCGCTTCTCTGATTACGATCATGGTCCTCGGCCATTGGCTGGAAATGAAAGCTATTTCCCAGGCTCGTGGCGCGCTCAATGCCCTCGCCGCGCTGCTCCCAGACACCGCCGAACGTGTCAGTGTAACCGAGACTCAAACCGTTCCAATCTCAAAGTTGAAAGTGGGCGACGTTGTTCTTGTCCGGCCCGGGGCCCGGGTTCCGGCGGACGGCACAGTCGACGAGGGATCCGCCGATGTTGACGAGTCGATGATTACCGGCGAGTCTCGGACGGTCTCGAAGGGGCCGGGTGGCAAGGTCATTGCGGGAACGGTGGCCAGTGGCGGGAGTCTTCGAGTCCGTATCACGGCAGTCGGGGAGCAGACCGCCTTGTCCGGCATCATGCGGCTCGTTGCCGCTGCACAGGCTTCTGGATCTCGCACCCAAGCTCTTGCCGACCGTGCAGCGGCAATCCTTTTCTATGTAGCGCTCGCGTCGGGCGCGATTACGTTCACTTACTGGTGGCTTTCCGGGGACAAAGAACACGCCTTGATCAGGACGGCAACGGTGCTTATCATCGCCTGTCCGCACGCCCTGGGACTGGCCATTCCGCTGGTGATTGCAATCTCGACATCGATCGGGGCGCAGAATGGTCTTCTCGTCAAGGACAGACTCGCACTCGAACGCGCCCGCAGTTTGGACATGGTGATTTTTGATAAGACCGGGACCCTCACGCGCGGATCGCCGGCATTGTCGGGAGTCGCGACCGCGCTGGGGGGCAAAGAGAGTGACCTACTCGCCAATGCTGCTGCTGTCGAAGAGAACTCCGAGCACCCACTCGCGAAAGCAATCGTGGCCGAAGCCAAGCGTCGAAACCTGCCCACATTGCAAGCCGCAGATTTTGAGGCGCTACCAGGTCGAGGGGCACAAGCACAAGTCAACGGCAAGAGCGTCATTATCGGCGGACCGCATCTGTTGACCGAGGGCAAGGTGGCAGTATCCCCGGACGTTGAAAAGTTGACCACCCAGTGGGCATCCGAGGGAAAGACAGTTCTGTATGTCGTCGCAGAAGGGAAACTGCTCGGCGCGTTCGCCGTCGAGGACGAGATTCGGCCCGAATCCAATGAGGCCGTTAAGGAACTTCATCGCCTTGGTATCCGGGTGGCAATGATCACCGGAGACTCAAAGACGGTGGCCGATTCTGTCGCCCGGCGCATCGGTATTGATGAAGTCGCAGCAGAAGTTCTTCCCGCTGACAAGGCTTCGGCGGTCAAACGCTTTCAGGCCGGCGGCAAGAGGGTCGCAATGGTGGGTGACGGCGTGAACGACGCGCCAGCGCTGGCGACGGCGGACGTCGGGATTGCGATTGGGGCGGGAACCGATGTGGCCATTGAGTCAGCCGGAATCGTGCTTGTGCGCAGCGATCCACGCGACGTCGTGGGAGCGATCGAACTATCTCGTGCTGCCTATCGAAAGATGATCCAAAATCTGGTTTGGGCAACCGCCTATAACCTCGTCGCCATCCCGGTCGCCGCGGGTCTTTTCATCCGCTGGGGACTCGATCTTCCTATGAGCGCCGGAGCGGTCGCGATGAGCCTCTCGACCATCATCGTCGCTGCGAACGCTCAGCTGCTTCGCCGGGTGAAGCTGCAACGCGCGGCGGTCTAGGGTCTGGCGATTGGGTGAACTTTGCCACCTCAGCGGTTTGGCCATCTAGTTTGGGGCTAACCGGGGCAGCGCCGCTCGTGCACGGCCCGATTTCACGGTGCCATCGCCTTCCCGCAAGTAGGCACAACGGCAGCGTCTGGGCGTCGGCTCTGAGTCCTGCTGAGCGACGTTTCGTCATGTTTCTCGAATCTAAGTAGCTTTGCCGCCAGTCCATGCGATCCGGCTGCAAAGCATTCCCCGAATAGGACCCGGCTGGCCTAGCGAAATGGACGTCCTCTCACGATGCCATCGCCTTCCCGCACGGTGACGAGTTGATCCGCCCTGAGGCCCGAGCGTGTTTCGCTTGCGCCGGTGGGCCAATGGATCTCAAGATCTGCGGTTGTCGCCGCGCCTAAACCAAAATGCAGACGCGGATCATTCGCGGAGAGATAGCTGGATTGGCTGGTGACACACTGCGCCTGCACTTTCGCTCCGTATCTCAGGAGCACGCGCGCGCCGATTGCGCTGCGGTTACTCTTTGTACCCTCCAAACGAACTTTCAGCCAATGATTGCCCGCCGGGGCGTCGTTGCGCAGCAGGGTGGGCGGCTCACAGCGGTTCATGATGAGAATGTCCAGGTCTCCATCATTGTCGAAGTCGCCGAAGGCGCATCCGCGGCTCACGTGGCGCGAATCGATAGCGGGACCGGCCTCATCGCCAAGCTCCAAGAAAGTTCCATTCCTCTGGTTGCGGAAAATGATGCGCGGTCCGCGCGCCGGATACTGGGTGGGGTAGACGCGTTCCAACTCCGGGTACACGGTCCCGGTCACGAGAAAGATGTCCGGATATCCGTCATTGTCAAGATCAACCATCCCAGTTCCCCAGCTGATGAAGCGACGTTCAGAAACAAGGCCGCTCCGAGCACTGACGTCCTCAAATTCAGCGTTGCCATTGTTGTGGTAAAGACCTGTAGTCTCCTTGTGAAAATGGGTCTTGCACAGGTCAATGTGTCCGTCGAGATCATAGTCGCCGATTCCCACCCCCATTCCAGCCAATGGTTCTCCGCGGCTGCCGAGGGCGATGCCACGAAGCAGGCCTTCTTCACGAAAAGTGCCGTCGTGGTTGTTCATCAGCAGATAGCTGGGCGTGGCATCGCAGGCGACGAAGATATCCTGCCAGCCGTCTTCATCGGCGTCAAAGGCAACCGCCGTCAACCCGTAAGATCCGCCGAGCGCGCCGATGCCGGACTCTCTGGATACGTCGGAGAAGGTTCCGTCCCCGTTGTTTCGGTAAAGGAAGTGAGGCGGAGTCCCCAGACTCTTGGGTCCGCAATTGGTAGGGACGCCTTCGTAATGGCAATCGGGCAAGTCGAGCGAGGGCATGGCCGCAGTGGCTAAATCAATCTCCACGTAGTTGGAAACGAACAAATCGAGTAATCCGTCCCGGTTGTAATCCACGAACGTGCTCCCGGAACCGAAGTATGTCCTGGCATGAAGCAATCCAGCCTTGGCGGTGACATCGCTAAAGGTTCCGTCTCCATTGTTGTGGTAGAGGCGATTTTGCCCGTAGTACGTAATGAAAAGATCTTCAAGGCCGTCGTTGTTGTAGTCCCCGACCGAGACACCGCAGGCCCATCCCGCAGGCTCGAGCAACCCGGCCTTGGCGATGACGTCTGAGAAGGTGCCGTCACGATTGTTGTGGTATAGGCGGTTGCCCGAGCCGGGCGGCGTACCTTCAAGGCGGCGCCCGCCGATGATGAAGACGTCCATCCAGCCGTCGTTGTCGTANNTCAATAGTCACTCACCCGAGCACCGACGCTCTTCGAGTGTCGGCATGTCGTCCGGCACGGCGTCGGCCGCTGCACGTGGTACGGCCTGCCCTAGACAAAAGACTAGACCTGATCGAGGTGTGACGACCCGCTCCGGTCATGTCCGGGATCGCCGTAAATAATGCGTTCGGTGAGACCGGCGCTCGCGGCAACGTCGACAAAGTAGGAGAAAGGCGCAGTCTTCGGGAGTTTGAAGAGAGCACACAACTCCCGGGGGATGCAAATCGGCGTCAGGAATGCCGGGAGTGTGCGCAGCAGCCGTCGCCTGGTCCAGGTCCCAGCGAAGGGATCTTTCATCGATATTTTGTCATCCTAGAGCTCACACACGTGAGCCGTTTCGCGAGGGGCGAGAGGTCGGGCTACGAGGACAATACGGTCTTGCCCAAGCGTACCGATGCATCTCCACTACTGCGATGGATTGACAAAATTCGACTACGGTCCCGCCCCAAGTTGCCGATATTCTC
>PKYX01000334.1:0-1384 GCA_003132825.1 Acidobacteriaceae bacterium | reverse complement strand
GCCGAGAAGCGGGTGGTCTCAGTGACCCGGGCAGTGGTCGGGGCATAAAGCCTCAGCAAGGAAGGGCGTAAACTGTACGGTCGCACAGCCCGGATCGCCTTTACTTCGAGGTGTGGGCACGGGAGAATGATGAGAATCACGCTGAATATCGTTGGTAGTCTTTTGGTTCTAGCGGGCGCCACCTGGTTCCTGCAGGGGATCAATGTGCTTCCCGGCAGTTTCATGACGGGACAGATTCGGTGGGCGGTCTATGGCGGCATCGCGGTTGCAGCGGGTATCGGCTTGTTGCTGAAAGCCAACCGCTCGCCAAAAGACAAGGGGAAAGGATAGACCTAAACCTGGTGTTTTGGATCGTTCAGGCCCCTTGTGTTGGACGGTCTGTGCATCCAAACAAACATGCGACGGAGTGAACCGATGGCTGGTTTCTTCCTGGCGCTTACCTGCGGAGTCACTCTGTTGCTGTCGGCCGCAAGTGCGCGGGCCGAAAGCGCACCCATTCCGCACGGTACGGTAGAACTCATTGCCGAGAATCCGTCGATCACGACCGGACATAAGCTCAATCTCGGATTGCGTTTCGAACTCGAGAAGGGTTNNGGCACATCTACTGGGTCAATCCGGGGGACTCGGGCGAGCCGCCGCGCGTCGACTGGCAGTTGCCGGCGGGTCTCACCGCTGGCGCAATCGAATGGCCTGCGCCGCGTCGTCTGGGGGCGTCTAGCATCATTGATTTTGGTTATGAGGACCGAGTGATGCTCATCGTGCCAATACGGGCCGACCCTACCCTACCGGCCGAGCCGCCGGCTCGGCTCGGTGCCGAGGTGCGGCTGCTGGTCTGCAGCCACGAANNCAACCGCGTGCACCGGATGCCCGGACCATGAATATTCGGAACCGTGATTCGTTCACCGCCGCTGAGAAGTCCGTGCCGCGCCCAGCACCGGGGAGCTGGAAATTCAGCGTGGCCGACGTGAACGACTCCTTCGTACTCACCGCGAGCCTGGCTCAACCAATCAAGCAGGCGATTTTCTTCCCGNNTGGCTGAGTCGCAGATTGAAAACGCGGCACCGCAGAAGCTGCAGCCTATGGCCACGGGCTTCCGCTTGAGGCTGCGGAAGTCTGATCAGCTTCTCAAGCCGATCGATCGGCTGAAGGGAGTGCTCGTGCTCTCGGCCAATCAGGCCTACTGGATGGATGTGCCGATCAGCCACCCTGGCGCGGTGAGAAGCTCGCATACTACAATCCACGCAGCACAACCGTGATAATAATTAAGGAGCAACCACAGATATGAAGCTCTCAACTCTAGGCCCCACACTGATGGCTTTGGTGCTATGCGCAGTTCCGCCAGTACTATCGGCTGCGAAAGTTGGCGAGGCGGCTCCGGAATTCA
>PKYX01000319.1 GCA_003132825.1 Acidobacteriaceae bacterium | reverse complement strand
CACGCATTAGCGCACGCGATGAACGCTACGCTGGGAAATGTGGGCAAGACCGTGTATTACACGGATCCTCTCGAAGTAAATCCTGTCGATGGAATCGAATCGCTGGGCGCTCTTGTGAACGATATGAAGGCCGGGAAGGTTGACGTTTTGTTGATTCTCGGAGGCAATCCGGTTTACGACGCACCTATTGACTTCGATTTTGGACCGGCCCTGCTCAATGTCAAGCTACGCGTACATTCGGGGTTGTACTACGACGAAACCGGCGAGCTTTGCCAGTGGCATGTCCCCGCGACCCACTACCTCGAATCCTGGGGTGACGCCCGAGCGTACGATGGCATCATCGGAATCATTCAGCCGCTCATCGCGCCGCTTTATGAAGGCTGCCACTCCGCTTACGAGATCACCGCTTTGCTGGGAAGCGATCCCGGAAAATCAAACCACGACATTGTGCGCGATTATTGGGCGGGCCAGCGTCCCGAGAAAGAAAAGGCGTTTGAGGATTTCTGGGAGCGTTCCTTACACGATGGAATCATAGCTGGTACGGCGATGCCGGCGATCAGCGTCAGCGCGCGATCGGATGCTGCAAAGCCCGCAGCCCCACAAGCTCCCGCGACCACTGCATCTTCTCCAGATTTGGAAATCTCGTTCCGCCCTGATCCCGCCGTCTTCGACGGACGTTTCGCGAATAATGGATGGCTGCAAGAGCTTCCCAAGCCCAATACACGCCTGACCTGGGACAACGCAGCCATGATCAGCGCGGCAACAGCGCAACGCCTTAACGTCGCGACAGGCGACTACGTAAAGCTTGAGCTAAACGGCCGGGAAACTAAGGCCGGCATCATGATCGTGCCGGGCCACGCGGAGAATTCCATCACGCTGCATCTGGGCTATGGCAGGCGCAGAGCCGGGAAGGTGGGTACCGGCCCAGGTTTCAACGCAAACTTCATCCGCACATCCGCGTTGCCGTGGTCAGCTACCGGTCTGCGCGTGGAAAAAACCGGCAAGCAATATTATTTCGCCGTGACGCAGCATCAATACATCATCGACCATCAAGGCCACGGCTCGGAAGAAGCGAGCGACGCCGCGTTCCATCGCGATCTGATACAGGTAGCCACGCTGGAAGAGTTTCGTGCCAATCCAAACTTTGCTAGAGACCCCAACGAGGACGCCTCTCGCGGGCTCACGCTTTATCCCGGCTTCAAATACGAAGGCTACGCCTGGGGCATGTCCATTGACCTGAATAAGTGCGTCGGGTGCAACGCCTGCGTGGTTGCTTGCCAGTCTGAAAATAATATCGCCGTGGTAGGCAAGGAACAGGTGATGGCCGGGCGCGCCATGCATTGGATCCGGGTTGACACCTATTTCCGCGGCGGCCTCGAAAACCCCGAAATGTATTACGAGCCGATGCCGTGCATGCAGTGCGAAAACGCGCCTTGCGAAGTCGTATGTCCGGTTGGAGCTACCACGCACAGTCCGGAAGGCCTGAACGAGATGACTTACAACCGCTGCGTCGGAACCCGTTATTGCTCCAACAACTGCCCCTACAAGGTGCGGCGATTCAATTTCCTGCTGTTCCAGGATTGGGATACGCCGCAGTACAAGATGATGCGCAATCCCGACGTGACCGTCCGCAGCCGCGGCGTGATGGAAAAGTGCACCTACTGCGTGCAGCGCATCAGCGAACATCGCATTGATGCCGAGCGGGAAGACAGGAAGATTCTGGATAACGAGCTCGAGACGGCATGCCAGCAATCGTGCCCGGCCCAGGCCATCGTTTTCGGCAACATCAATGATCCGAACAGCCGGGTTTCAAAGCTGAAGGCGGAGGCGCGCAATTACAGTCTGCTGGCCGATCTGAACACCCGGCCGCGAACCACGTACTTGGCGGAGATTCGCAACCCGAATCCGGAACTCGAAGACCAGCGGAGCGCAAGCTAGACCATGGACGACGAACGACAAGAAACGGCGGGCAAAGCTCCGGTCATCGAGCCTGGCTACACGTTCGGCACGGTGACCGACAAGATCAGCGCAATCGTCCTCACCCGTCCGACTTCAAACGGGTGGTTTCTCGGCTTTGGCGTCGCCTTCCTGCTCACCATGATGATGCTCTATGCCATCGGCTACTTGTTTGTGAAGGGCGTTGGCATCTGGGGTGTGACCATTCCGATCGGCTGGGGATTCGCCATCGTCAACTTTGTGTGGTGGATCGGAATCGGCCACGCGGGTACGTTGATCTCCGCCATTTTGCTTCTGCTGCGGCAGTCCTGGCGCAATTCCATCAATCGTTTCGCCGAAGCCATGACTCTATTTGCCGTGGCTGCCGCGGGCATTTTCCCGGCCATCCACGTCGGGCGCCCGTGGGTCGCCTACTGGCTGTTTCCCTATCCGAACACCATGAAGTACTGGCCGCAGTTCCGCAGTCCGCTGATCTGGGACGTGTTCGCGGTCTCCACCTACTTCACCGTGTCGCTGATGTTCTGGTTCATTGGCTTGATCCCGGATCTGGCGACGCTGCGCGACCGCTCCGACAAGCTGGCGGCGAAAAAGATTTATGGAATCCTGGCCATGGGCTGGCGCGGCTCGGCGCGGCACTGGCATCGCTACGAGACCGCGTACCTGCTTCTAGCCGGCTTGGCCACGCCGCTGGTGCTGTCGGTGCACACCGTAGTTAGTTTTGACTTTGCCGTCGCCATCGTGCCGGGATGGCACACTACGATCTTTCCGCCCTATTTCGTGGCCGGGGCCATTTACTCGGGCTTCGCCATGGTCCTGATGCTGGCCATCCCCATCCGCAAGATTTATGGCCTGGAAGATTTCATCACCGAACGTCACCTGCAGAATTCCGCCAAGGTGATGTTGGCCACCGGCTTGATCGTTGCCTACGGCTACGGAATCGAAGCCTTCATGGGCTGGTACAGCGGCAACCGCTACGACGCGTTTACCATCTGGAACCGGCTGCACGGCCCCTACGCGGGTCCGTACTGGGCGCTCTTGACCTGCAACATTTTTATTCCGCAACTGCTTTGGATCCGAAAACTACGCACCAGTCCGCTCGGCCTGTTTCTGGTTTCCACCGTGATTTTGGTCGGCATGTGGCTGGAGCGATTCATCATCGTGGTGGTTAGCCTGCAGCGCGATTTCCTGACCTCCTCCTGGGGCATGTATTACCCCACGCGCTGGGACTGGATGACTTTCATCGGAACCATTGGAATGTTTCTAGCGGCCATCTTCTTGTTCGTGCGCATTCTGCCCATGATCTCGATCTTTGAAATGCGCACGCTGTTGCCCGAGGCCGAGGTGAAGCCGGAATGAAGCGCACTCCCATGTACGGGATGATGGTCGAGTTTGATTCGGCCAGCGATCTGGTGGCCGCCGCCGATCGTACGCGCGAAGCCGGCTACAAGAAAATCGACGCCTATAGCCCTTTCCCGGTGGAAGGACTGGCCGAGGCCATCGGCTTTCATCACGATCTGGTGCCGCTGATCACCCTCATCGGTGGATTGCTCGGCGGTTCCGGCGGTTTCCTGATGCAGTATTGGATGTCGGTCATCAGCTACCCCACNNATCTTGTTTGCCGCCATCTCAGCGGTGCTGGGCATGCTGGCGCTCAATGGGTTGCCCATGCCCTATCACCCGGTGTTCAACGTTCCCCGCTTCGCCTTTGCTACCAAGGACAGGTTTTTCTTGATCGTGTTTGCCTCCGACAAGAAATACGACCCGGCGACCACCCGCAGGTTTTTGGAGGGGCTGAATCCGCGCTCCATCTCCGAGGTGCCGAGCTAGCATGGGGAACCTCCGCAAATTATCCGGCTTCGGAATCATGGCCCTGGTGGCGCTCGCGGGCTGCCGCCAGGATATGCATGATCAGCCGCGCTTCAAACCGCTGGCCAAAAGCGACTTCTACGCGGATCTGCGTTCGGCGCGCGAACCGGTCGAAGGCACGGTGGCGCGCGGACAATTGCATGAAGATGCGTATTTTTATACCGGCAAGGTGGGAAACAATCCGGGCGACGCCATGCCCTTTCCGGTGACCGAAGAAGTGCTCGCGCGAGGCCAGGAGCGCTACAACATCTTTTGCGCTCCGTGTCACTCCCGAGTGGGCGACGGCAAGGGAACAGTTCCGGTGCGTGGTTTCCCGCGCCAGCCGCCGTCCTATCACATCGAACGGCTGCGCCAGGCGCCGCTCGGCTATTTCTTCGATGTGATGACCAACGGGTTCGGCATTATGTCGGACTATGCTTCCCAGATTCCGGCGCGCGACCGCTGGTGCATCGTGGCCTATATCAAGGCCTTGCAGTTGAGCCAGGATGCCACGATCGCCGATGTGCCCGAGGGACAGACGGTGCCCTCTGCGGCCTTGCGCTTTGAGCTGCCCGGGTCGGGTGCTACTTTGCCGGTTCCGGTGCCGGCCCCTGCAGCCGCCGAGGAGTCGAAATGAGCGCCGCCCCCCTGAACCCGATGGACTTGTCGGCGCCGCAGGTGTTGAAGACCATCGGGCGGCGATCGCTCGGGATCGGTTTGGTTTTCACCGCCGTCTCGGCGGTCCTGGCCTGGGTGAGCCCGGACCAGTTCTTCCGTGCCTACCTGCTCGGTTTCATGGCCTGGCTGGGGGTGACCCTGGGATCGATGGCGATTCTCATGATCCGGCATTTGACCGGCGGCGGATGGGGTATGGTGATTCGCCGCATCATGGGAGCGGCCATGCGCTGCATTCCGCTGATGGCCCTGCTGTTCATTCCCCTCTTGTTCGGGCTGCCCCGTCTTTACGTGTGGGCCCGGCCGCTCGATTCGATTCCGGACGCGCACCTTCGCCAGCATTTAGAGGTTCTCACCAAGACCTATCTTTCGGTCCAGGGCTTCATCATTCGCGCCATCCTGTACTTTGCCATCTGGAATTTGCTGTCGTTTCTGCTGACCCGGTGGTCGGTCGAGCAGGATCGGCCAGGCGCCCGCGACAATAGCGCGCGTTTCAAGGCGGTCAGCGGGCCGGGACTGATCCTGTACGGCTTTACCATCTCGTTCGCGGCCATCGACTGGGTCATGTCGATTGATCCGAGCTGGATCTCGACCATCTATGGCTTGCTGATTCTGATTGGGGAAGTGCTGTCGGCGATGTGCTTCGCCATCGTGGTCGAGCGGATCCTCGTGAACTACAAGCCCATGTCGGAACTTTTGAAACCTGACTACGTCCAGGACCACGGCAAGTGGATGATGGTCTTCATCATGATGTGGGCCTACTTCTCGTTCTCGCAGTGGCTCATCATCTGGGCGGGAAACCTGCCGGAGGAAATCACCTGGTACATGACGCGGCTGAGCGGCGGCTGGGCCTACGTCGGGCTATGGCTCGTGGTGTTTCACTTCGCGGTGCCGTTTGTGCTGCTGTTGTCGCGTCCGTTCAAGCGGGACATTCGGCGGCTGGTTTGGCTCGCCATATGGCTCATGCTGATGCGTTACGTGGACCTGCTCTGGATGATCGAGCCGAACTTCTCCGCCCGGGTGCATGTCACGCTGGCGGACGTCGTCGTACCGGTCGCCATGGGCGGTTTGTGGCTGGCCTACTTTTTCCGCAATCTCAGTTCGCTCCCGCTGCTTCCCGCCTACGATCCGGAGGCCAAGGAAGTCCTCGAGCCGGTGCACGAATCATGAGCCACCCAGTATGAGCGACGAAACCGTCAAACACGGGGATTCCGGCAACCAGGGCTTCGAACACGAAGACATGGGAGCGAAGACGGTCTTCGCTTTCTTGCTCGGGCTGGTGGTGCTGGGGGTGATTGTCTATTTCGTCGCCAACGGAGTGTACTGGTCGCTCGACCGCTATAGCGGGGCGCATCAGCCGGCGCAAAATCCGATGAAGCAGAACGTCGAAACCGACACCCGCGATGAGCGGCCGGCGGATGTCAGGGCGAACATTCAACGGATCTTCCCCGAGCCGCGTCTAGAAACCGACGAGCGCACCGAGATCAACGATTTTCGCCTGCGGGAAGAAGAACAGTTGAATAGCTATGGCTGGGTCGATCAGCCGGCTGGCGTGGTGCACATCCCGATCGAGCGGGCGATGCAGTTGGTCGTCGCCCGCGGCCTCGCGGTACGGCCGCGGAGTGAAGCGAGCGCGGCGAGTGGGGCAAGCGGAGGAAAAGAAGCCGCCAAGCCGCGGCCAGGAATTAAAGGAACCGAGCCGTGAGACGTAGAACTAGAACCAAGACCAATTCGAAATGGCTCCTGGCCTTCGGCACTCTACTCTTGTCCATCTCCGCCTGGGGACAGGGGATGACGACCGGCGTGCTGTCGCCGCCGGCCAATGTCCGGCCGCCGGGGCTGAAGAACGTGGGCATCGAGCAGCGGTTGAATCAGCAGATTCCGCTCGGCCTGGTATTTCGCGACGAGGGGGGCAAGACCGTCACTTTGCGTGATTACTTCGGCCGGAAACCGGTGATCCTGAATCTGGTCTATTACAAATGCCCGATGTTGTGCAGCGAAGTGCTGAGCGGTCTGGTCAGCTCACTGAAGATCCTGAAGTTTGACGTCGGCAACCAATACAACGTGCTCACCGTGAGCTTCAATCCGCGCGAAACGCCGGATCTCGCGGCGGCCTCGAAAGCGCAATATCTGAAGCGCTATGGACGGCCGGGAGCCGCCGAGGGTTGGCATTTTCTGACCGGGCCCGAGGAGTCGATCTCGGCCCTTACGCAGGCGGTCGGGTTCCAGTATCAGTACGATGCCCAGACCGACCAGTATGCCCACGCCACCGCCATCATGATCCTTACCCCGGACGGGCGGGTGGCACAGTATTACTACGGAGTCGAGTTTGCCCCCAAAGATCTGCGCCTGGGACTGATCCAGGCCTCGAGCGGCAAAATCGGCAACCTGGTGGACGAGGTGCTCCTGTACTGCTACCACTACGATCCCGCCACCGGGAAATACGGGGCGGTGATCACGCGGATTCTGAAGCTTTCGGGAATCGCGACCATCGTCCTCATCGGGGGCATGGTGCTGATCTTGTTCCGCCTCGGATCCAGCCCCGGGGGGAAGGGCCGGAACGAGGATCATAGCGGGGATCAGAACCAGGATCAGAACGGGGCCCGACGCTATGTTTGACAATTTTCCACTTTGGCCTCCGCAAGCCTCGAGCGGCGCCGCGAACGTCGACGCCCTGTACGTTTTCCTGCTGCTGCTGTCCTCGTTCGTGTGCCTAGCCATCTTTGGTTTGATCGTGGTGTTTGCCGTGAAGTACAGGCGGCGTCCGGGCGTTGCCGCGGAGCAGATCGAAGGCTCCACGCCTCTTGAGCTGACCTGGTCGATCATTCCCTTCTTTATCTTTCTGTTCATTTTCGCCTGGGGCGCGGTGATTTATTTTCAGGAGCGTACGCCTCCCCGGGGCGCGACCGAAGTTTACGTCGTGGCCAAGCAGTGGATGTGGAAGCTGCAGCACGAAGAAGGGCAACGCGAGATCAATGAACTGCACGTGCCGGTCGGGCGCGATGTGAAGCTGGTGATGACTTCCCAGGACGTCATTCACAGCTTTTATATTCCCGCGTTTCGTATCAAGCAGGACGTGCTCCCCGGCCGCTACACGACAGCCTGGTTCCACGCCATCAAACCCGGCACCTATCACTTGTTCTGCGCGGAGTATTGCGGTACTTCGCACTCCGGCATGATCGGAGAGATCGTGGTGATGGAACCGGCGGATTATCAGGCCTGGCTGAGCGGAGGGCCGGCTGTACCGCTCGCGGTCAGCGGACAGAAGCTGTTCTCTGAAATGGGCTGCAGCACCTGCCACCGCTCCGATGTCCAAGGCCGCGGACCGAACCTGGTGGGCCTGTTTGGCAAGCCCGTAGCGCTTGAGGACGGGCGTACGCTCACCGTAGATGAAAACTACCTTCGCCAGTGCATTCTCAATTCGAGAGGGCAGACGGTGAAGGGCTTCCCGCCCATCATGCCGGTGTTCCAGGGGCTTCTGAGCGAAGAACAAGTCAACGCTCTGGTCGCCTACATCAAGTCCCTGGGGATCCTAGTCCCGGGGCAGGCGGTGAAGACTGCCTCAGCCACCAGCCAATCAGAACCGAAGGTGCAATAGTCATGGCCACCCCAACACTGACCCACGAACCCGAGAATTACCTGAACCAGGACTACGGCATCAAGTCGTGGTTGCTGACCAAGGACCACAAGCGGATCGCGCTGCTGTACCTGATGTCGATCACGTTCTTCTTCTTTATCGGGGGGTTCTTCGCGCTCCTGATTCGGCTCGAACTGCTCACGCCCGCAGGCGACCTGGTGCAGGCCGACACCTATAACAAGCTCTTCACCATGCACGGCCAGATCATGGTGTTTTTCTTTCTCATTCCGTCGATTCCCGCCGTGCTCGGCAACTTCCTGGTTCCGCTGATGATCGGAGCCAAGGATCTGGCTTTCCCGCGCATCAATCTGCTGAGCTGGTACATCTACATGATCGGCGGCGCGCTGATGCTGCACTGCCTGCTGACCGGCGGCGTCGATACCGGCTGGACCTTCTACACTC
>PKYX01000234.1 GCA_003132825.1 Acidobacteriaceae bacterium | reverse complement strand
TCGCTCACGGGTTGATTGTACTAGAGGCAAGCGGCGGACTAGCGGGAGCGGGTGAAAGCAGGGTTAGAAGCGTGGTGCGGGAGGCCGACTTTAGCGCAGCCGCTCAATGCCCAGAAAGAAGTAAAGACAGAGCAGCGCGAGCGCGGGGCCGCCCCAGATCATCAGCGCGCATTTCCAGCCGAGGGAGCNNGATGGGGATCGAAAGCGTTGGCCGGTGCTGAGCAACCGGTTCCACTGGAGCCTTCGCCGTCCATGCTGAGCGCGGCGTTTGTAGGGACCGAGAGGATTTGCACACCGCCGAACCCGGCCATGCCGGCCGCAGGCACTCCCGCGGCGGCCCACGCCGCTGGGCTCGAGATTCCCGCTTTGAGCAGTGCGGAGGCGATTTTTTGTTGCTGGCTCATTTCCGAACTCTTCGTGGGCAGCGATTCCTGAGGCAGTCGAATTAACTGATGGGAAGCATCCTCGGATCGAGCCGCGAGGCGCTGAGCCGCGGTTCGGGTCTCAAATTCCTGTTCGCTACGGCTCGCTGCAAACGAAAGCGAATTGAGCGATAGTGAAAATCCTTGTGGAGAGAAAGAGCTGATTGCCTCGGAATCCCGGATGGGCTCGGGGCCGACCTCCCCTCCCGGATTTTCGCTCAGCGTGCCCAGAATGAACAGCGCGTTTTTGNNCGTGGCGCGCTAGAAAGCTGAGCACATTCGCCGGCGCCGGATCTTTGGTGGTGAAGAATGAATCGCAGAATTGCTGTTCGAAATCGCGATGCAAGTCGAGATCGGCTCCGCGGGGATCGACCAGCAGGCGTCCGGTATTGTCATCCACGAAAAACGGCAGGTGCATGGCCTCTCCGGCCACCTTGACCCATTGTTTATTCTTACCCTGCTGTTTGTACTCCCACACCAGAGTGCGGTAGTAGTAGCAAGGCCGCGCCGTAATGGGGGCGACCATGGTGTAGGGACCGACGGCCAGACCGCAGAGTTCGACCATTCCGAGGGGNNAGAACGGCGTGTCGAGAATCAGGCGGCGACGCTGGAGCAGTTGGAATCCGTAAAAGAAAAAGCCGATGCCGGCGCAGAAGCCGATGTCACACCAGACCAACAGTCCGGCCGGGCTCGACGAGCGAAACAGAATGAGAGCAGAAAGGATCACCAATGAAGTCCCGAGGCAGGCGGATACACCGCCTCCCTGTAGTCANNGGAAGCAGCGGGGTGCACAAAACGGAACGAAGCGCTTACGTTGGTAATAGGGTTTGGAGGAGCCGCCTCTGATCTCGTAATTGCCTAAGCCTTTCGCGTGGGGTTGCAAAATGAGTTAGCATCCTGTTGCCATGTACATACGCGCCCCCGAGCTTACGGCTGACCAGGTTTTGCAGGCCTTTCATCACGATGCCCCCAGTCTCTTTCTCGGCGCGATGATCGTCGCGGTGGGGCTAGTCGCGGCGGGGTTTTCCGCCATCCGCCGCAAGATGGATCCGCTCTTGATTTGCTTCGGTCTTTTCGCCTTTACCTACGGCTTGCGCATGTGGATGCGGTCTCAACCTTTTGTACCTGACCATGCAGGGCTCGTCGTTCTATTTCAAAATTACCAACGCGATTGACTTCGTCATCCCCATTCCCGCATTTCTGTTCTTTGATGCCGCTGGGCTTCTGCATCGCTGGGGCAAGACCGCGGGCTACGTGATGGGAATCGTGCTGGGCGCGTTCGCTCTGGCTACGTTGGCCCTCGGACCGCAAGATATCTTCTACCGGATCACTGGAATCTTCGTGATCGCCGCTCTGATCGTTTTGGTCGCGCGATCCATGCGCACCACTTCGGTCACTCAGGATTTCATCGTGATCCGCCGCGGACTCGTGGCTTTTGTAGCTTTCGCTGTTTGGGAAAACATCCGCGGCATGCTCGGGCTGCGGTTGCCCAATGTTGAGCCGATTGGTTTTGTAGCGTTTCTGGTGGCTCTCGGATATGTTGCGGCGCACCAGACTCTGCGGCGTGACCAGCAACTCAGCGAGATTCAAAAGGAACTTGAAGTCGCCAGGCGAATCCAGTTGTCGATTCTGCCCGCCCGGTTTCCCAATTCGGCCAACTTCCGAGTCGCCGCGCGTTATGTGCCGATGACTTCCGCAGCCGGCGACTTCTACGACTTCATCGTGGCCGACGACCGCCAGGCCGGCCTGCTTATCGCCGACGTTTCCGGCCACGGCGTACCCGCCGCACGCATCGCCTCCATGGTGAAGGTAGCAGCCACAGCTCAACGCGCCAACGCCGCGAATCCGTCTCGATTGCTGGCGGGAATGAATGCCGTGCTCTGCGGCAACACGCAGAACCAGTTCGTCACCGCGGCCTACGTTCACCTCGACTCACAAGCGCGGGAAATTCGTTATTCGGCGGCGGGGCATCCACCAATGCTTTTGCTGCGCGAGGGGAAAGTGTGCGAAGTTCTGGAAAACGGGCTGATGCTCGCTGCTTTTGACTTTGCCGCCTATACCACCGCTGCCCAGAAACTGCAGCCAGGGGATCGTTTGCTGCTCTACACCGACGGAATCGTGGAAGCAGCGAGCGCCGGCGGAGACTTCTTCGGGCAGGAATCTTTGAGCGCGCTGCTGCGTCAGACATCGGGAGTCGCACCGGCGGCTGCGGCCGATCGAATTATTTCTGCCGTACAACAGTGGGCAGTGTCGCAGGACGATGATCTGACGGTGCTAGTGTGCGATTACGTGGGCGACGCGGCGCTGTCGGTCAACTAGTGAAATCCCGCGGCTGCGGCCTCAAACCCCGAGGCTAAGACGCCCTCGGCACAGCTGTCAGGATGCCCGCGCCACTGCTTTACGGGCTCACCACACGTCGCAGCGCTTGTCCTCGGGGCGTACCATCGAGGCGTCCGTCTTACAACTCCACGCATTCTTGAATTCCGGCAGGTTCGAAAGCGGACCGATAACCCTGAACTTCGCGATCGGATGCGGGTCGCCCTGTACCATCAAGCGCTGAGCCTCGGGGCGCGTTGCGTCGCCGCGAAATTGTCCCCAGGCGATGAAGAACTGTTGAGCCGGCGTAACTCCATCCAAAGTCGGCGCCGGATGCTTTTCTTGCGCCTTCTGAAAAGCTACGTAAGCGATTTTCGCCCCCGCCAGATCACCGATGCTCTCGCCTAAC
>PKYX01000337.1:4072-4213 GCA_003132825.1 Acidobacteriaceae bacterium | reverse complement strand
ATCTACGACCGCGTAAGGCAACTGCAACCGAGCACGACGCTGACCCAGAGGATGCAAAATGTGGCAGTGTCCTAAAGTGCACACCATGTCTCAGATCGAACACCCGATTGACCAAAGGTGCGCTCCGCCCGAGAAATCGGA
>PKYX01000337.1:0-4031 GCA_003132825.1 Acidobacteriaceae bacterium | reverse complement strand
CGTGCACCATACGACGCGGAGTTTTCCCCTTCATCCGGCGCTTTCTTAGACCGCCGCTTGGGTGATGGCACCTGGTGCGAAGGAGAGATCTCGTGCGAGTGCATCTCGTCAATCCCAGCAGTGTCTCGTTCGGAACCGCGGTCATTACGCCGCGTTGGCAATACGTGCTGGCGGGGGCGACGCCCCGGAGTTTCGGCGATCCCATTCTGGTGGATGAAACCCTTTCCCAGATCGACCCGCCGAGCATTCACCAGGGCGATGCGGTAGGAATCGGCATCCACACCGCCAATGCCCTGCGCGGCTATGAAATCGGAAAAATCGCCCGCCGCCAGGGCGCCTATGTCATCTTTGGTGGAATTCACGCCACCCTGTATCCGCAAGAAGCGATGGATCTGGGCGGAGCCCACTCGGTGGTCAAAGGGGACGGCGACATGGTCTGGGCCAAGGCGCTGGCCGATTGTCGCGACGGCCATCCCCAGCCCATCTACGCGGGTGGACAAATCGAGGCGTCGGATTTCGTAGCCGCGCGTTGGGATCTGGTCCCGCGCAACCGCTATATGTGGGCGTCGGTCCAGACCGTCCGGGGTTGTCCCAAGCACTGTTCTTTCTGCTCGGTATGGCGCACCGACGGGCAACGTCCCCGGCAACGCGCCTCCGACGCCGTCATGGAGGAAGTTGTTCAGCTTCGCCGGCTGGGTTTTCGTTTCATCGCTCTGGCCGACGACAACTTCTATCCCGTAACCCAGACCGACCTGCGGTTGGCTCGGCTGCAGGCAAATACGACCCGTCTCGAGGAGCTTCAGTCCATTCGGGACGAACGATTCGAGTTGATGTCCCGACTGGCGCGTCTGCCTGATGACATGGTTTTCTTTACCCAGATCACGATGGAAGCGGCCGAGGACTTGGAATTTCTCGATGCCATGAAAGCGGCGCGCATCAAGGGTGCCCTCGTCGGAGTCGAATCCGTCACTCCCGACGGGCTGAAAGATGTTTACAAGGATTTCAATCTGGCCGGGGAACCACTGATCGAGCGGCTCCGAACTTTCCGGCGGCACGGGGTGCATGTGCTGGGATCTTTCATTTTTGGGCTGCCCAGCGACCGGCCTGCAACCTTCGACGCCACCGCGGCCGCCGCCATCAGCGCCGACCTCACCTTCGCGCAATTTGTCACCTTGAGTCCCTACCCCGGCACCGTGGATTTCAACCGCTGGGAAAAGGGGTTGGGAGACCATCCGCCAACCGTGGCCGGGATTCCGCTGACCCGGCGCTGGTTAATCCCGCAAGCTCTCCGTCCCAAGCTCTATTGGGACCATCCGGTCATGTCGGCGGAGGAAATTCGCTCCCGCACTCAGGGCGTGTGGGACGAATTCTACAGCTTGCACTCGATTTGGAAGCGCTCCCGATTTATCAAATCAAGCCGCGGCCGCCTGGCGTTTGTGCTGATTTCGAAAATTTACCGCCAGATGTACGCTGACACCGGCATCGCCACCGACAGCGCCCGCGTCACCTGGTCCGGCCGATGGGCCCGGTGGTTGGCCAAGCCTTGTCGACGTCTGTTTGCGGGCAGGCCCATGCCCCAACTGCAAGTGCCCGAGGTTCCGCGCCCCCAAGACCAAGGTCTGGTTTTTCCCCAACTCGTGGACCTTACTCCGTAAGCCCCGGGGTTGGTAAAATCCAGTCACTCCCATGAGCGCCCGCCGGACCATTTTCCACGTGGATATGGACGCCTTCTTTGTTTCCGTCGAGGAGTTGTTCGACCCTGGCCTCATCGGCAAGCCGGTCGTGGTCGGCGGACAACGCCATGAGCGCGGGGTGGTGTCGGCCGCGTCGTATGAGGCGCGCAAGTTCGGCGTCCATTCGGCCATGCCCCTGCGCACCGCCGCGAAACTCTGCCCGCAGGCCATCTTCGTGAACGGTCATCCCGCACGCTATCGCGAGTGTTCGGAAAAGGTGTACGGGGTGCTCACTGCGTTTTCTCCGCTGGTCGAGATGGCCTCGGTCGACGAGGCTTATCTGGATATGACGGGCACCGAACGGCTGCACGGGCCGCCTTTATGCGCCGCTCACAGCCTGCACGGGAAGATGAAGTCGGAGACCCGCCTGAACTGCTCGATCGGGATTGGCGCTTCGCGCTTGGTTGCCAAAGTCTCCTCGGCCAAGGCGAAGCCGAACGGAGTGCTGTGGGCGGTGCCGGGAGAAGAGGCGAAACTGCTGGCTCCGCTCGACGTGCGCGACATTCCGGGTGTGGGCAAGGTGACCGAGCAGAGTCTACTGGCGCTCGGCATCAGCAAAGTGGGCGACCTGGCCCGCTTCAACGATTCATTCCTCGAACAGCACTTCGGCAAATGGGGATTGGCCCTGGCAGGGAAAGGGCGGGGCGAAGATGCCGGGGGATGGTTCGACAGCGCCGTCGGCGCAGACAGCGCTCCGAAGTCGATCAGCCATGAGCACACCTACAATGAAGACACGGCGGATGCCGGGCAGATGGAATCCACTCTGATGCGGCTTTGCGAAATGGTAGGGCGGCGCCTGAGGGAAGCCGGATTGCACGCCCGGACTCTGCAGCTCAAGTTGCGCTACAAAGATTTCACGACCATCACGCGGGCCCGCACGCCTCCGGCTCCCACCCAACTCGATACCGAAATCTTTCAGCAGGTGCGGGCTTTGTTTCGCAAGCACTGGCACCAGGGCGCGGAGGTGCGGCTGCTGGGCGTGCAGGTCTCGTCTTTTGAAGCTGCGGACGGCCAGGGAGACTTGCTCGAGGGCGATCGCCGTCTGCGCTGGCAGCAGGCCTTGGCTGCCGCCGACCGGCTGCGCGATAAGTTCGGGGAGTCGAGCATTTCTCTCGCCACGGGCATGAAAGGCGGCTTCCGCGAGCGCACGCATGAAAACCCTGTGGGTTTGCCCGGCAAGTCGAAGCCCCAGGGTTAGAAGAAGCAGGGCAAGAAGATCCTCGCACCCCACCCCAGATTGAAACCAAAGGCACGAAAGCCGGAACTTGGAACGGCTTCCGGTTCCGGCGAGTGCTGCGATCGACCAGGGTTCACCCTCACCGACTAGTTGCTGCTGGAGTCGGGGCCGGTGGCGGCGGTGGTATTTTCCGAAGTCGAGGTGCCGCTGTTCAAGCGAGTGAGACGGGGAAAGAAGGGCGTGACTTCAAACGGCATTTTGTCGCGCGCGGAGGTGATGGCCACGGGCACGGTCTTGATCATCTCCACCTGATCGTTCCACACGCTCAGCCTCACGCGACCGCCGAGTGGTAGAGCCGCAACCTGGTCGAGCTTGGTCGGTTCCAGCTTGGGAGCGGATTGTTCGAGCGCGACAAAGCGGATCAGGTTCCCTTTGGTGTCCACGAAGCCATTGCCCAGGTGAGGAGTCAGCAGGGCGGTCAGCTGCGGTCCGCGATCGGACAGCTGCCGCAGAAAGAGCCCCGCGGAATCGAGCTTGTTGGCATAGGGCGAGTTCTTCAGGATCTCTAGTGCCTTCTTGTCCGCGGCTTCCTCTTCTTCCGGACTATGTCGGAATCCCAGATTCTTGTAGGTGGCTTCGTCTGAGAATAGCATTCGATCGTCGAAGGCGTACTTGCTGCCCAGATTATGTCCGAGGACGATGTGGGCCAGTTCGTGCGACAGCACCATTGCCAAGCTGGCTTCGTCGGGTAGCACGTCAATGAGGCCACGGCTGAGCACGATGGTGTTGCCCACGCTGAAGGTTTCAAGCGGCGCCGTGAGCAGCACACGAGTGCGTACCGGGCGCGGCAGGTCGATGTTGTTCGTGACCAACAGGTTGTTGACCACGGTTTGGAGAACGTGGTCCACGTCGCCTTCCGGCGCGAGCAGGCCAGCGCGGGTGAGGCGCTCAAGCACGTTGTCTTCCGCCTGCTGCTGCCATTGGCGCTCGGCCTGCAGGGGAGACGCATCCTGCGTCGTGGCGCTTTCGTCCTTCACGCTATCCACGCGAATCTGCGTGAGTTCGTCGTCCTTGTCGCCTTTTTTCAGGTCATAGCCCCAGATGCGGGTCTGCGCCTTGAA
>PKYX01000112.1 GCA_003132825.1 Acidobacteriaceae bacterium | reverse complement strand
TCGCGATGAACGATGCCCTTGGCGTGCGCGCCCTCGAGCGCGTCCGCTATTTCGATGGCCAGCGAAAGCAGCGTTTCCGTATCGCTCGGCCTCCCCGCGATCCGGTGCTTGAGCGTCACCCCATCCAGAAACTCCATGGCAATGTAGGAGCGGTCGGCGCTCTTGCCAATTTCGTAGATGGTGCAGATGTTGGGATGGTTCAAGGCCGAGGCGGCTCGCGCCTCCCGCCGGAAGCGCTCGAGGGCCTGCGGATCCCGCGCCAGGTCATCCGGCAGGAACTTCAGCGCCACGAATCGGCCGAGTTCGGTGTCCTCGGCCTTGTAGACGACGCCCATCCCGCCCCCGCCAAGCTTTTCCACAATCCGATAGCGCGCGATCATCTGGCCAATCATGCAGTTGGGTCATGGTAGGGAGATTGCCATGACAAGTCAACGAAGTGCGGGGGTGGGGTGAGGTCAAGCTGCTGCCTTGACGATACGGCTGCGTAACGCTGGGCAACCAGCGGTCGCAGTTTTCCAGCAACGCACATTTCAGACACTACCCGATTTGCACGGTCGTGCGTTTGAAATCTGCGGGCCTATGCATATGGCCCGGGGTTGTGGGAGACTTGACGCATGCCAAAGCGCAAGTTGCGGATCGTGAAGCGGGTGAGAAATGTTCCGGTGCTCGGAATCTGCGAAGGCTGCGACACGCAGTTCTCGGGCGACCCCAACATGGGCAACGCGCAGTCTGCGATTCAGGAACAGTTCAACTCACATCCCTGCAAGCCTCTGGATGCCGGCCAAAGCGCTGCTCCGACCGCAAGAAAAGCTCCCGAAAAGACGTAGTCGTGGGGCTGAGCTGCCACACCCATGGTCATTTTTCCCCGGGCTCAAAACCCCTAGCCTGGAGAATCGCCAAGGAGCGCCAAGAACAGCGCGCCGAGGGACCGAGCCGTCCCTGGTGTGAAGGATTCTGGCCCATTGCCTTCCTCAGCACACTCCTCAGGTCCCGGGAAGTTTCAGCCGGGCGTCGCCCGGCCCCGGCAGCCCGCCTCGCTTGGGCTTCCAGTACAATCCAGCTTCTGGCTTCTATCCACCCCCATGAAGAAGGTAGCCCTGCTCTACAACCCGCTGGCCGGCGGTCGGCCGAAGCGGCGGCTGGCCGACGTGAAAGCGGTGGTTGCGGTCTTACGGGAAGCGGGGGTCGAGGTGATCGCAAGCCCTACGCGAGTCGCCTCCGACGCAACTCCGCAGGTGCGCCAGGCTATCGCCGAAGGCTGCGATACAGTTTTCGCCTGTGGTGGTGACGGAACCGTGCACGATGTCTTGCAGGCATTAGTGGGCAGCCAGGTCGCGCTAGGAATTATTCCGCTGGGCACGGCGAACGCGCTGGCGCATGACCTCAGCATTCCATTGTCTTCAGCTCGGGCCGCCCGCGCCGCCCTGACCGCAATACCCAAGCGCATTGCAATCGGTCAAGCCACCTACCGGGACCTTGCGGGGAATCCGGCATCGCGCTATTTCACGGTGACCTTGGGAGCCGGCGTAGATGCGCATCTATTCCACGAACTCGATCCGCGGGTGAAGCTGCGCTGGGGGATGGCTGCGTACTACGCCCAGGCGACTTGGTTGTGGCTCACCCACAGAATGCGGAACTTCGCCGTGGAGGTTCGGGGAGCGGACGGGCAAGCCCGGCAGGCGGAGGTTTCCGAACTGCTGGCGGTCCGAATTCGCAACTTTGGCGGCGTAATACGTCAGCTTGCTCCGGGAGCGTCGCTCGACCGCGACGATTTGCGACTGGTGCTTTTCCGAACTCGTAGCCGTCTTACTTATTTGGGTTACATTGTGAGGGGGCTCCTGGGAGCCCGGTGGGAGATCGACGGGATCGATCTCGTCCATGCTGCGAGCGTGGTTTGTCGACCCTTGCCTGGGGCTGAGAATCTCCCCTTCTATGTGGAAGCCGACGGGGAGATCCTGGGGACGCTGCCGGCCGAGGTCCGGGTCGTTCCCGATGCCCTGACGATTCTGATACCGGAACAGTGAGTCGATAAAGGCAGGCTCCGCAGGGCGAAGGATGCGCCGCCAGGTGAGCGCCAGCATTCGTTCGCCAGTCACATGATTTGCTTTCGGGCGCTGGATCACCAGTTCACGGCAGTAAACTGATAGAACCAAACTGATAGAAGCAGATAGAGACGATTCTTCGACCTTGGAACCCATCACTCATTTCCTGACCGGCGCATGTATGGGCCGAGCCGGCCTAAACCGCAAGACCGCACTGGCCACCGCCACGCTGACCCTGGCGGCGGAAGCGCCCGATCTCGACGTCTTCGGCAATCTCAAAGACCCGGTGTTCGGTTTCGCCCACCATCGCGGCTTCACCCACTCCTTCCTCGGCCTGCTGCTGATGTCGGCCCTGGTGGTCGGGTTCATGTACCTGGTGTGGCGTTTGCGCGGGCGCAAGACCAAGGACCCGAATTTGCCGCCGCGCTGGGGACTTCTATTTCTGTTCTCCTATCTAGCCGGGTTGACCCACCTGCTGCTTGATTTCACCAATAACTACGGCATCCGGCCGCTTTGGCCATTTTCGGAAAAATGGTATTCCTGGGATATTGTTTTCATCGTGGAACCGGTCATCCTCATTCTGCTGGTCGGCGGCGTGGCCTTGCCCGCGCTACTCTCGCTGGTCAACGATGAGATCGGCGTGCGCCGCCAGGGTCCGCCCGGCCGCCTGGCCGCAGGTCTAGCGCTGGCCGGGATGGTTGGTCTGTGGGGGGTGAGAGACTACGAGCATCGCCGGGCTGTCGATGCGCTCGAGGCACGGTCGTATCAGGATGCCGATCCCATTCGGGTTTCGGCCTACCCGCACGCCTGGAATCCGTTTCAATGGTCTGGTGTGGTTGAAACTCAGAATGCCTTTGCTACCGCGCTGGTGGATTCTGCGATTCCGGATGTAGACCCGGATGGCCAAATGCGGATCCACTACAAACCGGAGGAAACCGCGGTCACGATCGCGGCTAAGAAGTCTTACTTGGGTCAAGCCTTCCTGGATTGGGCGAAGTATCCCCTCACCGAAACGGAAACGCTCGATCGCGCACAGGGGGGGTACCTGGTTCGTTTCCTGGACTTGCGGTTTGGCGACCCCGACCGGAACCGACGCACTCCCCTGAGCGCCAGCGTGGAGCTCGATGGCAGTCTCCATGTGGTGAGCGAGAGTATGGGCCTCGGGAGCCGGCGAACCCGGTAGTCCGTCCGAGACCCACCCGCCGCCTTGACGCGGCACCGTCCAAGCGCCACAATCATGGTTCCAGATTATGGTTCCAGATTGTCGAGGTGATTATGCTGGCTTATCTATTTGTGCTGTTTGCGGTCGCGGTCCGGTTTGTTCCTCATCCTTGGCAATTCACCCCGGTGGCGGCATCGCTACTGTTCTTTGGCGCGCGCGGCTCACGGCGCCAGATGTGGGTACCCCTGGTGTTGTTTGCCGTTTCCGACCTGCTTTTGAATAAGTTTGTCTATGCCTATCCGTTCGGCTGGGACCAGCTGGTGATTTGGGCCTGGTATGCGGCCATTCTCTGGCTGGGCACGACCCTCCGCGAAAGGCAGAAGCCTTTGCCGGTCATCGGCGCGGCACTCGGCAGCTCCATTTCTTTTTTCCTGATCAGCAATTTCATGGTCTGGGCGGCGGGCACGATGTATCCCATGACCCGGGCCGGTCTGGCGACTTGCTATGGGGCTGCAGTCCCGTTCTTCCGCCACACTCTCGAAGGAGATCTGCTGTTCACCATCCTCATGTTTGCCGCCCCGGTGGTACTGCACGCCTTGGCGCAAGCTTTCAACCACGAAGGCGATCACAGCGCAACCGCCTAGAACCTGGGGTCTGCGCGCCTGAACGGCTACCCCCGGGAGATCATCCGCCCGCTAGGAATCGCGGTGGGGTTCGGCGGCCTTCTCGCGAGGATGTGTCCGGGCCTTCGATGGGCGCCGTGCTCCCAGCCAGAGAAGCGCCCCGAGAACCACCCCACCGAGCACCCATCGAAGGTGATGCCGGGATAGAGTCCCAGTGACGTCCACGATCTGCGGCCCGAACTTCATCGTCAACAAGGCCAGAACCAAAAAACGTACGAAGCGTCCGGAGAAGATGGCCAGCAGAAAGTGGCCGAACTGCATCTCGGAAATCGCCGCTGCCAGAACGAAAAGCTTAAAAGGCGTGGGCGGGGGCAGCATGGCGGGAACCATCAGACTCCAAAAAGGATGGTGATCGAAGGCGCGGTGAAGTTTGTCGAACCGCTCCGCAGAGATGCGCTTGCGCAGCACAGCTTCGCCCCCGGTGTACCCGATCAGGTACAGCACCGTACTGCCGAGCGCCGATCCCGCCGAGGCCATCAAAACGTACAGCAGGAAGCGCGCGCGGTTCTGATACACGTAACCGGCGACCACAACATCCATGGGCAAGCCGACGGCGGCGGCGTCCAGGCCGGCGATGACGAATACGCCCCAAGCGCCGAGAGGCGTCAACAGTATCCACAGGAAAGCGGTGTAGCGGTTGAGAATGTGCTTGATCGTGTTCAACAGGCCAGTGTAGCAGCGTCGGTAGGCGGTGACCTTCTTCTAGAAAAACTGAGAAGCTAGGCGTGCTTGGTGTTTCCGCCGAGCAACTGCAATGCGTGTGGCAGTAGGTCAATGACCGCTTCGAGCGACTCGACCGCGCCCTGGGGGCTTCCCGGCAAGTTCAAGATCACAGACTTTCCGCGAACCCCGCAAACCGCCCGGCTTAACGCCGAGAAGGGTGTCTTGGTTGCGCCCGCCAAGCGCATGCGCTCCGGGACACCTTCGAGCAGGCGCTTGCACACCGCGCGCGTCGCTTCCGGCGTGACGTCGCGCAAGGCAATTCCGGTCCCTCCGGTTGTGACCACCAGGCGCGCTTTCCGGGCGAGCTGAATGAGTGCCTTGCGGATGGCGGTCTGGTCATCAGCTACGATCTTTGTGGCTACAATCGAAAACTTCCGCCGGCTGAGTACTTCGACCACCGCAGGCCCCGAAAGATCGGCCCGTTCACCGCGAGCGGAAGAATCGCTGACGGTAAGGACGGCTGCCGTCACGCGCTCAGGAATCGAGGAGGACATCGTCTTCTTCTTCTTCCTCCGGCTTCACTTCGCCCTCGTCGCGCTTGGATTCGTCGAGCAGGCGTAGACCTTCCATGAGCAGACCCTGCGTGTTCAGCTTGGTGGTCTGCCGGGTGGTTTTGCCTTCGAAGTCGACCTGGAAGTTGCCGCCGGTCCAGAGTAGAACTTTGAACACCGCCGGATCTCCGACGAGTTCGCCGTAGGCAGCGTGCGTCACCTGGCCCTCGCTGAAATACACTTCACACTTTTCCTTTTCCTTGGTCAAGGTCAGCAAGCAGCTCTTGCGGCCCATCTCGAGGGATTGCATCAGGTCAATCACATTCATCTGCGCTAAGCTGCCGCGCAGCACTCCGTCGGAGGGAACGGTCTTGGCCATCTTTTCGAGGGCGATCTTGTCAATCACGCGCTTGATGCGCTTGGTTGCTTCCTTGAGGAAAAACGGCTTCTCGACGAAATCGTCGAGCGGTTCGTGATGCGAAAGCCTCTCGCTGATATCCGCTTTGGTGGCGAGCAAGATGACGGAAATGCCGGCGGTTGCAGGGCGGCCCTTGAGCTTCTGCGCCAACTGGTAACCGTCCATGCCGGGCATGCGATAGTCGCTGACCAGCAAGTCGGGAGGATCGTCAACCGCCTTGAGCAGCGCGTCCGCCGCGTCGCCGGCGACGCTTACGATGCTCAGCGGAGTGAGCGCGCCCTGCAGCATCCCCAGAACCATCGGGTTGTCATCGACCAGCAGGACTTTGACGTTGTTCGACATGGCGGGGCGCTAGGTCCCTTTCCGGGGGCGCAGGTAATCGCCGCTCTTTCCTCCGGACTTGCGTTCCAGCACGATTTCGCGGATGACGATGCCCTTGTCGAGAGCTTTACACATATCGTACACGGTCAGTGCGGCGACGCTGGCCGCCACCAGCGCCTCCATTTCCACGCCGGTCGCGGCGGTGGTCGTAACGGTCGAGGCAATCGCGACGCCATTTTCGCACAGGCGCATACTCACATCAACGTGCGAGAGCGGCAGAGCATGACACATGGGGATAAGATCGGCGGTGCGTTTGGCCGCCATGATGCCGGCGAT
>PKYX01000273.1:11772-12455 GCA_003132825.1 Acidobacteriaceae bacterium | reverse complement strand
CGTTCGGGATGGGGCATCATGCCGAGCACGTTGCCGCCGCGGTTCGAAATGCCCGCTATGTTGTCAAGACTTCCGTTGGGGTTGGCTTCCGGGGTGATTTCGCCGGTCGGAGCGGAGTATCGGAACAAAATACGATGGTCGCGGCGCAATTCGGCGAGCGTGGCTTGGTCGCAGAAGTAGTTGCCCTCCATGTGTCCGATCGGAATGGTGAGAACCTCGCCCTCGCGGCAAGCGTTGGTGAAAGGAGTGTCGGAATTTTCCACTCGCACCTGGACCGGTTTGCAGACGTACTTGAGGCCCGCATTCCGAGTGAGCGCTCCCGGCAGTAAGCCGGATTCGCAGAGAATCTGGAAGCCGTTGCAAATGCCGAGCACCAGGCCGCCGCCATCGGCAAACTTGCGGACCGACTCCATCACGGGAGAAAACTTGGCGATGGCTCCGGTGCGCAAATAGTCTCCGTAGGCAAAGCCGCCGGGCACCAGGACGACGTCAGAGTTCTCTAGGTCATGCGACTCGTGCCACAAGAAAGTCACCGGCTGTTTGGCAATGTTCTGGATGGTCCAGTAGGCATCGTGGTCGCAATTCGATCCGGGGAAGATGATGACGCCGAATTTCATGGGGCTTCCTCGAGCAGGGATATGTCGCGAGTCTACCATGAGAAAAAGGCCGCCCGCGTCAGGGAG
>PKYX01000273.1:0-11738 GCA_003132825.1 Acidobacteriaceae bacterium | reverse complement strand
AAAGCCGCCTGCTGGCACAGCCAGGCGGCTCGAGAGCAAGGTGCGAGCTAGAACATTTCGCTGCCGCCCGGCGGCGGTGGGGCCTCAAGAGCGCCTTCAGGACCGCGCGGAGGGAGCGGAGGATGCGGGCCGGCACCGGGGGGCATTCTCTGGCGGAAGAAACCATTATGGCTGGGACCTCGTTCCTCGCGAATCGACTTGAGCTGTTTCCATTGCGCGACCGTGAGCACCTTCCGCAGGTCGAGATTCATCATGGTGGACTCGCGTTCCAGTTTGCCGCGCGCGGCCAGAACCTGGTCGACTTGTGAGCCGACCTGATTCTCGCTGGGGTCGTCGGCATCGAGCAGGTTCTGCAATTTCAAGTCTTCCTTTTCCATCGCAGCGCCATCGTCAATCAGTTTCAGGCGGTGGTCAAAGAAGGTCTGGTTGAGTTTGGCAATCTGGTCATCGCTCAATTGCAGTTTCTGGGCGATCTCCGAATTCTTCCACCACTTGCCCATTTCGTGCCGCATGGCCATCTTGTTCCCCATTCCCCGGTGGCCGGTATCGTGGGGGGGGGTTGCGCCCGGTCCTTGGGCCAGGACGGAAAGCGGCAATAGAAGCGCGAGCAGGCAGACGAACCTTCTAATTCTCATGCTTATTCTCCTTGGGGAATCGGTTCGAAGTGGAGCCAGGTTGGGAGTTGCTGATCTCATCCGCCAGCAGGGCGGCGGGGGCGAGCGCATCCGGAACGTCGGTCTGCACGGCTTGCTCGACCGCGATCATCAGTTCCTGGTCCGAAACGGTTTGCGCCTGGGGGGCGGGGGGCGCCGGCGGGCGCCGGTGATGCAGCAAAGTCGTGGCCAGCAGGGCCAGTCCCAATGCGCCCGCGCACGCCGGCAGCAGCCGCCAGGCGGGCCGTCGCGCCGCCCTAACGCGCTCGCGGATCACGGCCTGTTGTTTCTGCCAGAACCACTCCGCCCGCTCTGTACTCAAGCGTAGCTGATGGGGCACAGCCGCCAGGGTCTGCTGCAACTCGCACTGGTCAGCCTCGAGCAGCAGGTCGGTCAATTCCTCGTCCTTCAGATGGCGGATCAACTGCATGACTGCTCCTTCATGGTTTTCCTTATCTTGGTGGTCGCGCGGAATAGCTGCGCCTTGACCGTTCCAACTCTGAGCCGAAGCACTTCCGCGATCTCGGCGAGCGACATCTCTTCGGCGAACCGCAGCAGGAAGATGGTTTGCTGTTGCCGCGAAAGGGAAGCGACCGTGGTCCAAACCGCCTGCAACGCTTCCCGCGCCAGCAAAATGCGCTCCGGGGAAGGCTCCGGGGTGGCGTACTGGGGAGAGGCGGCCTCACCCGAGAGGTCATCTTCCAGGCCAACCAGCTTTCGCCAGAAAGAAATGCGTCGGTTCTTGCCGTGATCTCGAACCAGATTCACGGCAATGCGCAGGAGCCAGGTGGCCAGCGCACACTCGCCGCGGAAGGAGGCGCGCTTCTGGTAGGCGCGCAGAAAGCACTCCTGCGTCAGCGTGTCGGCTGCGTCGGTATCTTTCACCAGAAGGAAAATGACCCGGTAGATGCGCCGCTGGTGCTGCCGGACAATCTCGTCGAAGCTTTCTGCCGCAATGCTCGCGGCATTCACTCGCGAAGTCGGACTTAAGGCTGCTGTCAGGGTGGTTCCCATGCGCCTCATCTTCTGCTATCAGTATGGACGAGTTTCGGGAGGGTTGGGTTTACAAGCGGGTCAAAATTGTTTGGCCCGGCCCTGAACCGGGCCCGACCTCCAGGTCATAAGCTTGAATCTCAACGACCATCTTCGCCTTGCCGGGAACGCGCTGCGGCATTGGTTTTTCGCCCAATGCCAGGACGCTCTGGCGGTCGGAATCTTGTGGCTGGTGGGCCTGCACTTTCTGAAAGTTCCGTGGGCCCCGCTGTGGGCCCTCGGCGCCGCCATTCTGCAGTTTGTTCCCCATCTGGGGCCGGTACTGGGGCTGGTCGGGCCCGCTTTGGTCGCGACCTTGAAGTGGAGAGATTGGGAACATCCCCTTTACGTCCTGTTGCTCTATGCCGGCATTGTGGTGGTGGACGGTCTCCTGCTGCAGCCTTACCTCATGCAACGCACCGCCAGGGTGCCGATGTGGGCGTCGATTCTCGCTCCGTTGGCCCTCGGTCTATTCCTTCCTTTCTGGGGAATCCTTCTGGCGCCCCCCCTGCTGGCGGTGATTTATGCCTATCGAAGCCGGTCCGAACCACCGAAGCCCTAGAGCCTGCAGTCGGGAACGGTGTCCCTGTCGGGACGGATGCAGCCAGCGAGCCTCCCGCTGCCCGGTTCGGAGGCGACACCAGACGGTCTCTTAGTTCCCTTCAGCCCTCGAGAGGCCCCAGTCCGGGCACGATACCCTACCTTTCAGCCACCGCCGCGAGGTTGAAGCCTTCGATCACGATTCGCGGTCGTTCGCCGCGAGTATCGGCGTCCTCCAGTTGGGTCTGGATGGTTCGCTTTTCTCCGGGCATCAGAGCAATGTAATTGTCGCTGTAGAGGGCGGGCAGGATGCGATCGCCGCTCTTTTCCCGTACCGCTTTTACCCGCACCATCAGCGCCGGCTGGCTGCCTGAATTGTTCAGCACGGTGATCAGCACCCATCGGCTGCTTTGCCGCTCGACCCGGGTGGAGGCTTCGAGCGTGACTTTCGGCAGATCGCGGAGCGCGCGGAAGTTGCCGTCTTCAAGTCCGCGCCAATAGAAATTTTCGGAGACCGTCTCATGGTCGCGCGTGAGCTTCAGGCGGATGAAGTGCACCGCAGTCAAGCCGGACGACGGATACTCGATCCGGATGGGCCGAGTCACGCTGTCTTCGGTGCTATCCGTGGTGGCGGTTTTTTGCCACGCGATGGATCCATCCAGGTTCAAAATCTCGGCCTGTGCCGCGAGTCCGCTGACATTGCCGGCGCTGTAGTTTACGACTTCGACGTCATCGGTGAGCGGGTTCCACTGAATGTGCAGAGGCTCAGAGGCTTTCTTGGCGCCGAAATAGGCCGCCGTGGGTTCCAAATCGTAATCGTAGGTCTGCCATACGAAGGAGGGCCAGCTGGGATGGCTCATCCAGAGCAGCAAGCCCATGCGATTCTTGCTCTGCGCTTCGAACATGGCGCGATAGCCGTCGTAGTTCTCGAACTGCGCTAACTCGTCCCAGTCCGCCGCGTTGCTGGCAGGCCCGTAGCTTTTTTCAATCAGCTCCTGGTAGGCGGCTCCGTTTTGCGCGCCTTTGGCGGTGAAGTCGTGCATGCCCCAGTCCTCGCCCTGCGGCCACTGATCGGCTTCCGGCATCATCTGTTTCAGGCTGTCGAGGGTGACGATATTCGGCATGCCCAGTTCACTGTGCAGCTTGGTGGTCGCCCGCTGGGAAAAATAGAACTTAGCCGATAGGGCGCGATAAGGGCCGCCGCCGCTGACGACTCCCGAGGCAGAGCTCGGAAAATAGCGGATCGCGGGATCGAGCTCGGCTAGCAGATGGGTGAGGCCGTCTTCGAGGGGAGGGGGCGGATCCCCTTCGTTGCGTCCGCAGAAAAGGCCGACCGAAGGATGATTGCGGATTCGTTCCACNNGGATTGGCCAACCAAAAGTCCTGCCATACCACGATTCCATATTTGTCGCAGGCTTCATAAAAGGCGTCGTCGCCCGTCTGTCCGACCCAGTTGCGGATCATGGTGAAATTCATTTCCTTGTGATAGCGCACGGCGGCGTCGTATTCTCGCGCCCGATAACGCAACATGGACTCCGAAAAACCCCAGTTGCCCCCGCGCGCGATGAAACGGCGGCCATTGATGTATATTTTCAGAGCGCCGCCTTCGTCGCGGTAGGTGAACTGACGCACGCCAGTGTGGAATGACACCTGGTCCGACACGCTGTGATGGCTGGTTTCAAACCATAGTTTCACGGCATACAGGTTTTGATCCCCGTAGCCCGCCGGCCACCAGAGCTTGGGATTTTTGAGCCGCAACTGAGTCGTGATAGAAGGATCGAGTTTCACCGAGGTATCGGAAGCCGCTGGCAGACTGAGCCGCTTCTCAAATCGAACGTTGCCGAATTGCCCGCGCAACGTTCCCGCCACCGGTCTCTGGTCATGGTTGCGCAGGGTCACCTCCACGCTGACATCCGCCCGGGTGAGATCGGGCAAAGGCACGGTCGTCGATACGAAGGGATTTTCAATGGTTACGGGGCCGCTGGTTGTAAGGGAAACATCTCCCCAGATGCCGGAATTCCGGCCGCGAATGGTGGGGATCCAGTCCCAGCCGATCGAAGCGTGGTAGGTGGGATTGTCGGCGCCCAGAGCGCCGCCGTTCCAGTCCGTTTCGGCAAAACTTTTCTCCTTCACACTTCCGGGAGTCGCATTCTTCCGGATCAACACGGCGAGCGCGTTCGGGGTTCCGACATGCAGCAACCGGGTCACCTCGAACCTTCCGCGCATGAAGCCGCCTTTAATGCTGCCCAATTTTTCCCCGTTGAAAAAGACGTCGGCTTTCCAGTTGATGCCGCCAAAGTTGAGCCACACGTGCTGGTCCGGGCCCGCTGCGGGCAGGAAGAATTGGTCGCGATACCAGAAGTCGGAGTAGAAGAAGGAATCCGAAATCATAAGCTGGTTTCTGCCGTAGTTCGGGTCGGGCAGGGCGCCGTCGTCCAGGTAGCTCGTCAGCACCGTTCCCGGCACGGTCGCCGGCAACCAATCGTTCGTCGCGAACCCAGGCTGCGAAATGGCCTCTCCCGCCCCGGTCACGAGCGAACTCCGCTGCAACCGCCAGTCTCCCCGGGCAAGTTCCACCCGGCGGTCGGTGCCTGCGACCGGCATGGGCTGCGGTTGCGGTACCGGACCGCCGCGGCCGAAGACTTCCAGTTCACTGAGGACGTAACCGTCGGGCGATGCGGGACGCGTCATGAGCACGCGCAGATAGCGTCCGCGAACCGGCGGCGCGAGTTGTAGGTCATCGGTCGCGGCGCCCGATTGCGGCAGCGTCTCGATGGTCTGCCAGTTTTTCGCGTCGTCTGAAACTTGGAGTTGGCCTTCCGCGGCGCGCTGAATCCAGAACAGCAGCACGTGGTCGAAGGTGCACTCCCCGCCCAAATCGACGTAGACCCATTCTTCGCCACTGCCCAAGCTCTTCCATGCGCTGGTGAAGTTGTACGGTCCGCCGAGTTCGAGGCGTTGGTTCTTGTCGAACAGCGTGATTTCACCAACGCGCCACTGGGTGACGTTGCCGGCATCGAGCTTCACCCGATAGAAGCGGTTGTGGGACGGAGAAGACAGGGTTAGCGACGGTCTGATTTGTTTTGCCCGCCACCAGGATGGGCTGGGCAGAATTTCGTTGCCGGTGGTGCGGCCGAGTTCGGTCCACGTCTGTCCATCTTCGGACCCGAGTACCACGCAGGTCCAGGGCCCGGGCTGCTCGCCATNNTTGGACCAGCGTGAAAACGTCCACGCGGTCGACTTCGGGAGCCGGGTCCGTCCCTCCCAGTTCGACCTGAACCCAGCCGCCCGTTCCGGGCAAATCCACACTCGAGACGGGATTGTCGTCGATCGGATGCTCGCGCAGATTTCTGGGCAGCGTGCCCTTTTCGCTGGTTGCAGTCGAGACCCATTGTGGCGACCGGGTATCTCTGATCCCATCCGTTACCAACTGGGCCGTCAGATTGTAGTCGTAACTGCTTGAAGCGTATGCCGGGCGGTGCAGTGCAAGATTGCGATAGGTTTCGGTGTCCGGCTTGAGCTCCGCGCCGTTGTAGGCGTTCGGATCGCCGGGATAGACTCCGACGCCGCGCGTAGACTGCTGAGCGTTCAGAGTACTCGCAGAAGCCAACAGCAGCAGAACCGCATTCCTCCATCGCATGGCTGCCCTCCGACGCAGCATCTTATCAGCCGCGGCTCGGATTCCGAGCACTGGGCAGTCGGACTGGGACGCGGGAGCCCAAATTTCGGTCACCCGCTCAAACCATGACCCGCCGTCGATTCGGGCAGGACCCGGGCGAGGATTCCGCAGCAGCCGGCACCTTGAACCATTTCTGACCCGGGTTCGTGCCCTCGATCCTCCGGATCGAACGACATGGAAGCCACGCGCCAACGACGCTCGATCTCCACCAGCGTCCGGAAAAGGCGAGCGCGATCGAGCGCGAAGCCGGTCTCTACCGGTTTCCGTCTACACGCTGGGCGCGGCCGCGGGCGGTTCGGCGCGGCCGCAGCGGTGTCTCATCCCCTGGCGGAATTTCTCGCGTTCCTCCGGCGTCATCTGTTCCCATCGCGCTCTCATCCCATGCCGCGAGTGCAACCGGCGGCCCGGCCATCCTCGCAGCCCGCCGAACAGTATCCAGCACAGGCACAGCAGTCCCAATGCCTGCCCATAGGTGATGGAATGCAAGCCAAATAGACTCGGCATGAGCCAGTTCCATAGTTGCCGCACCGCTTGACCGATGCCGGCCGCCACGATCAGTACGAACAGTGCAACCCCGAACAGCCTCAGCGCCCATTTTCCTGCCATGGTTTTGTCCTCATCCTTTCGTGAATTCGTCGTAAATCGCCCGCAACCGCTCCCGCAGATGTAGAACCGCATAGTGTTTGCGCGACAGCAAGGTATTCACGCTCACGCCGGTCGCCGCGGCCAGTTCCTTGAAGCTGTGGCCCTCGAGTTCATGGGCGACGAATACTTCGCGTTGTTCTTCCGGCAACTCCTCTAAAGCGGCATCCAGTTCATCCAGCAGGACGCTGCGCGCGTAGGCTGAATCGGGCCCAGCATCGGCAGACGGTAGCAGATCCTCGAGCGACAACGGGTCTCCGTCCTCTGCGATATCCAGGAAATCGTTGGTCGAGGCTGCGGGCCGTTTCTTGCGGAAAAGATCGATGATGCGGTTCCGCGCCACCCGGAACAACCAAGCGCTCACCTGCTCGATAGGCTTCATCAGCCGGTAGGCGGCGACCAGTTCATAGAAGACGTCCTGCAAAATGTCTTCCACCTCGGTCTCATCCGCCACCCGCCGGCGGATGAAATTTCGCAGCCGGCCCTGTTCCTGCGTGAACGCAGCGGTGATGCGTTGGTCTTGTTCGGTCATCCAGACTGCGCTCGCCGAGTCTTTCATCCACTGCTGTAGACGGATGAGCGCCTCAGATATTGTATGGGCGGGGGGAGGCGCTCAAGTGTCGGCCCAGAGCCGACTAGAAGCGCCTGGGCTCGAAATACAATGGGCGGAAGGTTCCGCAGCCGGCCGTGCTATACTTCCCTTTCGCCTGCATTGTTTCGAGGCTCCACGAGGCAGTCCAGTGATTTCAGCGATCTCTTTCGTGGGCGAATCCTGTGCCATCAAAGTTCACTAGATACGAGGTATCGCCATGTCTGGCCATTCAAAATGGGCCACAATCAAGCACAAAAAGGGCGCCTTGGACGCCAAGCGCGGGAAGATATTCACCCGCCTGATTAAGGAAATCAGCATTGCCGCCAAAAACGGCGGCGGCGATCCGGACAGCAACCCCCGTCTGCGCGGCGCCATTGTCGCCGCCAAAGCCGAGAACATGCCGGCCGACAACATCAAGCGTGCCATTCAGCGCGGCACCGGCGAGCTGCCGGGGGCGACCTATGAAGAGTTCGCGCTCGAAGGCTATGGTCCCGGTGGAGTGGCGATTCTGCTCGACATCAATACCGACAATCGCAACCGCACGGTCAGTGAAATCCGACACGTGTTTGGCAAAAACGGCGGCAACATGGCCGACGCTGGCGCGGTTTCCTGGATGTTTCACAAAAAAGGCGACATCGTGGTGGCGAAAGTCGCCGCCAAGGAAGACGACTTGATGGCCTTGGTGCTCGATGCCGGTGCCGAGGATCTGCGCGATGATGGCGACAATTGGGAAGTTCTCACCGAAACCGCTGCGTACGAGGCCGTTCTTGAAGCCGTGAAAAAGGCGGGAATTGAGCCGGTGTCGTCGAGCGTGACCATGATTCCGCAGAATTACATCAAGCTCGAGGGCGCGAACGCCACCACCATGATTCGTCTCATGGAGGCGCTCGAAGAACATGACGACGTGCAGAACGTCCACGCCAATTTCGATATTGATCAGAAGCTGCTGGAGGAAGTCGCCAGCTAGATGTTTCCCGTTTTGGGAAAGTGAGCCGCCCATTTTGGGTGGCTTTTCTTTTGGCGCCGGCGGTAAATTCCTCTGACGTTTTCAACATCACGGTGCAAAAGACTGTGTAAAAGCGGGGAAGTATTTTCGCAAGTCATTCACAGAGAATTGTTTCAGCACTTTGCACTGGAAGGGGTGCGGGTTCGCAGACCACGACCGCTAAGCCGAGCGCGTGTGAGGAAATTGATTTGAAAGTCAGACTCGACAAATTGCTTTTGGAACGCGGCCTGGTCGCCTCGCGAGAGCGTGCGCAATCGCTCATTCTCGAGGGGAAAGTGTTGGTCAACGGGCAGAAGCTCGAAAAGGCCGGCACCAGCGTGGATACCGGCGCCGAAATCCGCCTGCTTGGGGAGGAATTGAAGTATGTCAGCCGCGGTGGGTTGAAGTTGGAGCGGGCGCTCGAGCACTGGCACATCGATGTCGGAGGTAAAGTCTGCCTCGACGTCGGCGCCTCGACCGGCGGCTTCACCGACTGCCTGCTGCAGCGTGGGGCGGCGCGGGTGATTGCCGTGGATACGGGACATGGGCAGATTGCCTTTCGACTCCGGCAGGATGCGCGAGTTCGCTTGCTCGAGAAGACCAACGCCCGCTATCTCACGCGGGAACAGCTGGGAGAAGTTGTGGATCTGATCGTGATGGACGTCTCCTTCATCTCGGCGACTCTGGTGCTGCCGGCGCTGCTCGCGGCCGCGTTTTCGGAGGATCCGTCGGAACGAATCGGCCGGCGGATCATCGTGCTGGTCAAGCCGCAATTCGAAGTGGGCCGCGAACAAGTCGGCAAGCGAGGAATCGTGCGCGACGAGACCTTGCAAATGGGAGCGGTCGAGAAAGTACGACGGGCGCTCGAGCACTTGGGCTGCGTAGGTACCGAGGTGATCGAGTCGCCGATCTTGGGGGCCGAAGGAAACCGGGAATTCCTGCTGGCGGGAGCCTACTGACGGCCTGCATTTTTTCCCCGGAGCGGAGCTCTCCGTTCGAAGCTTCGGCCCAGATTTTCTGTACAATTCCAGTTTGACCATGGCGCCAACCAACGTGGCTTCACCGAACAAGGCGGCTGCGATTATTTCCAAGCCGGGCAAGCCGGAACTGGCGGGCATCGTTCCCGGTCTGCTCGATTGGTTTCGCCAACATCAATATCAGGTGGCAGTGGATCCTGAGACCGCGCCTTATGCCGCTGGCACCGAAGTTCTGGCGCGCCCGGCCATGGCCGATCGGCGGTTCAATTTCGTGGTGGTGCTGGGCGGAGATGGGACCCTACTTTCTGCGGCGCGCGCGGTCGCCAAGGCCGGCATTCCGGTGCTGGGCGTAAACCTGGGGTCGCTCGGATTTCTAACCGAAGTGCCTTTAGAAGAGATGTATCCCACCTTGGAGGGTGTCGAAGCGAACTCCTTCCTGGTGGAAACGCGTTCCATGGTGCGCTGTGAGGTCATCCGCAAAGACGCCTGCGTGGCACAATTCGACGCCGTGAATGACGTAGTGGTCGGCAAGGGCACGATCGCCAGGCTTAACTATTGCGAAGTTTCCGTCGACGGAACCTTCGTCTCCACCTACCAGGCCGATAGCCTGATCGTTTCCACGCCGACGGGATCGACGGCCTACTCTCTGGCCGCCGGCGGCCCCATCCTGATGCCTTCGGTCGAGGCCTTCGTGATTACACCGGTCGCAGCGCATTCGCTCACCCATCGGCCGCTAGTGGTGCGCGATACTTCCGAGGTCGAGATTGTGGTCAAGACCGGCGAAGATGAAGCGTACCTGAGCGTGGATGGTCAGCTGGGTATGCCCATGCAGGATGGCGACCGCTTGCTCTGCCGTAAATCCCAGTACCAGGTGAAGCTGCTGCGCGCGCACGGAACGTTTTTTGACGTGCTGCGCGCCAAGCTGAAGTGGGGACAGAGGTAGGCGCACGTCTGGAGCAAGGTGATCGGAACCAATGAGTATCTTCTCCCCGACCTCCCGATTGCTTTGGAGCTTGCTTGTCGGCTGCAACGCTCTCGCCCAATCGAAGCCCGCCGCAGATCTCATCATCGTCAATGCCAAGGTGTGGACCGTCGACCCATCGCGGCCGACAGCGCAGGCGGTTGCAGTTCTCGGGGATCGCATCGCGGCCGTCGGTTCCACCCCGGAGATCGAGGCCTGGCGCGGCCCCGCGACCCAGATGATAGACGCCGGGGGCAAGCTGCTGCTGCCGGGATTCAACGATGCTCATGTTCATCTGGTCAGCGGCGGGGCCCAACTTGAAAATGTTCAGCTGCATGACGTCGGCAGCGCGCAAGAATTCGCCCGGCGGGTTGCCGAACGGGCGCGGGAGGTACCCCGAGGGCAATGGATTCTGGGCGGTGATTGGGATGAGACGAAATGGACGCCAGCCAGAGTGCCGACCAAGGAATTGATCGATCGGTTCACTCCGGACACTCCGGTTTTCCTGTCCCGCTACGATGGCCACTCGGGATTGGCAAACTCGGTGGCGCTGCGGCTGGCTGGGATCACATCCAAGACTCCCGATCCGCCGGGAGGTGTCATTGTGCGCGACGCGAAGGGTAATCCCACCGGCGTGCTCAGAGACGCCGCCATGGAATATACCGCCCGAGTGATTCCGGCGCTCACCCATGGGGAGCGCTTGCAGGCCATGAAACGAGCGCTGGCTTTGGCCGCCTCGGTCGGTGTCACCAGCATGCAGCACATGAATCCGGACTATGACGACATCCGCGCCTACTCCGAACTGCTGCAGCGGGGCAAACTGACCGCGCGCATCTATCTCGCACCACTCATCCCCCTGGTGGATGACCAAACGAAGATTGCCATCCGCCATGCTTTCGGTGGCCCCTTTCTGCGCATGGGCGCGGTAAAAGCCTACGCCGACGGCTCGCTTGGGTCCGGCACTGCTTATTTTGCTGAGCCGTTTCTTGACCAGCCGGGAAACCATGGACTGCTGGGAGACGAGATGCATCCACTTTCACTCATGCAGGAACGCATGATGAAGGCCGATGCCGCGGGACTGCAAATCTGCACCCATGCGATCGGTGATCAGGCGATCTCGATTGTTCTCGATCTCTATGCCGAAGTTGCCAAAGCGCACGGAGAAGCCGACCGCCGCTTTCGCATCGAGCACGCGCAGCATATGGCGGGCAAGGACTTTGACCGGTTTCAGCAGCTGCACGTCATCGCTTCCGTGCAGCCCTACCACGCGATCGACGACGGACGCTGGGCGGAAGCCCGCATCGGCCACGACCGCGCCAGCCGCAGCTATGCCTTTCGGACCTTTCTCGATCATGGAGTGCGTCTGGCGTTCGGCACCGATTGGAACGTTGCCCCATTGAACCCCATGCTGACCCTCTACGCGGCTGTGACTCGGGCGACCCTCGATGGCAGGAATCCCGGTGGATGGTTTCCCGAACAGAAGCTCACCGTGGCGGAGGCGGTCGAGGCTTACACCCTGGGCTCGGCCTATGCGGAGTTTCAGGAAAAGGAAAAAGGCTCCATCACGCCGGGGAAGTTGGCGGACATGGTTCTGCTGAGTGACGACATTTTCTCGATTGCGGCGGTGAAGATTCGCGAGGTGAGAGTTTGCCGGACCATCGTCGGAGGGAAAACCGT
>PKYX01000126.1 GCA_003132825.1 Acidobacteriaceae bacterium | reverse complement strand
CGCGAGTTGCTCCGCGCGAGTGTAGCCATAGTCGATGGCGATGACGAAACCTCGGGGCACGGTGGCGGCGATTCGCGACATGTGGCGCTGCGCGATCAGTGGCGCTTCCATGCGCTCGCCGGCTTCGGGATGTACCCCGTAGCGATCGAGGAAGTTCAGCTCCTCATCCGATGCCGGGGCCCAGGTTTCGAGGAAGCGGCCGTTTTCCGCCGAGATTCTCAGTTCTCCCTCGCTGCTTAGGACTTCGACCGGGAGGGCGTCGAAGAATTCGTTGGCGAAAACCAGGAGCGGTGCCTCAGGGCCGAGGGCCCGCTCGATCGAATCAGCCCCCGGCCCCCCGAAAGCCGGGCCGGTGTCAGCCCCCACCAGCGATGCTTTCCCCGCCCCGAAATGCCTACTGAGCGTCTGGGGCAAACGCTCACGCAGGGCCCGCGAACTTTCCGCGAGCGAATAATGCACGGCCCGAAAAAATTCAGGAAACTTTTTCTCCGACCAGTCGAGTACGTCCTGTGCGAACAATCCCCGGCCGGGTCCAAGTTCGAGAATCTCCATTTCGCCCGGAGAACCGAGGGCTCGCCACATCTCCTCAAACTGCCGCGCTAGCAAGCGTCCGAAAACCGCATGCACATCGCTTGAGGTGTAGAAATCACCGGCTTTGCCGAACTGGCCAGCATGGCACGAATAGTAGCCATATTCGGGATCGAAGAGGCATCGCTCCATATAGCGGGAAAACGGGATGGGCCCGCACTCCCCGATCTCACGCTCAATTTTCTGCCGCAGGGTCACAGGCCTTCCCGCTGGCGTTCGACGCGATTCTGGGGAGTCCGCGTGAACATTTCGATGATGTAGTCGTGCAGGCAATCGAAGAGCTGGCGCTGGAAGGTCCACTCGAATTGTTGATGATCGAGGTCGCGGGGGTGCAGGTCAAAGTAGTAGGTATGCACCGGAACCGGCGCATTCTTGAAGTCGATGATGACCTCGACGCCCTCGCCCTTGGCGCGCGCCGAGAACTCGAGCAGGGGATGCTCATACAGACGGAGCTGCTCGAGTACGCGCTCGAGGCGAGTGCCTATGGGGGCGGCCATCTAACGATTGTAAAGGGGGGGACCGATCCGGAGGTTCATTCGACCTCGGAAGGGGAGGGGCGTCGCCCGGCTGCACCATAAATGATGCAATGTTGAATGAGCCCTGACCCTCGGCCCCGGGAAGGCCCCCGGCTCACCTACATCCTCATCCTCATCTTAAGCTTCATGGATTGACGATATCTGACGCGGATCATTGCGGCTCACCGGCATTCGAGCGAAACCGTTCGCCCGCCTGCTCTTATTTGAGAACGATGAGATCCCCCACGTTGCTGAAAGCGCCGGCCTCCCACAACCGGCTCTCAGGCTTGCGCGAAAAGTGAATGCCGGAGCCCAAACGGAACGCCTCAGGAGCAGCAAGCAGCGCCCCCGCGGCTCCCATCGCACATCGAAATCCCGATCTCTACTTGCGGGCTTCGCTTGCAGGTGTACGTCCCGAAGACTAGGGGTGGCCCGGCGGGGCCAGTGTAGCTTCGCCGGGCCCCAAATCTCTAGTGGCGCACGGCAGCCAGAATCTTTTCCTGGTTCTTTACGACGACTTCCAGCGTCTCCTGGTTCTTCTGAATCTTTTCCTGGTTCTTTACGATGACTTGCAGCGTCTCTTGATTCTTCTGGATTTTTTCCTGGTTCTTTACGATGACTTCCAGTGCCTCTTGATTCTTCTTGATCTCTTCCTGGTTTCTCAGGATGAAGGTTTGGTTGTGAAGAATCGTCTTCTGATTGGCAAGGACTTCCGTCTCTGATAGGACTGCGGTTGGTACCATGATGAAACCTCCTGGGTGAATTTGAACTAAACAAACTCTATTCCCCAACCGAAAAAGGCTCTGTGACGGGGATCACACTCCAACGTCACTGCAATCACTCGGACGTGGATCCCTTCCGGCGGCCTTCTGTGCCGATGCGGCTCTCCGAATATCCCGCAGTTGTGTTCCGAAAAAGGTTGCTCGGGTGAACACTGAACAATTGATACTCTCTGTCGGAACCATGCTCCTGGCAGCCCGCACCCTGGGCTTGATCTTCCACTGCATCGGACAGCCCTTCTAGGCCGGTTCTTTCCTGGCGCCTTCGCCTGTGTCTTTCCCTCCTCTTCCCTGCCTGCGCTGACGGTGTTAAGTCAGCGTGGGCTTCTGCTCTTCATGTTTGTGGGGTTGTCCCGCCTCAGCTGGAAATGGAGAAAGCGTTCGTCCGTTAAGATAACGGAGCGAACGTATGAGGAAGGAACGGAAGCATTTCACGCCAGAAGAAAAAGTAGCCATCCTGAGGCGGCATCTTGTGGACAGAGCACCCGTCTCGGAGCTGCGTGAAGAACTAGGCCTGCGGCCAACGGTGTTCTACCGCTGGCAGAAAGAACTGTTCGAGAACGGAGCCGCCGCTTTTCAGTCTCAAGAGCGTCCCGAGCGCCAAGTGGAGGAGAAGCAGAAACGGATCGAGTTCTTGGAGAAGAAGGTCCAGACCAAGGACGAGGTCCTGGCTGAGCTGATGGCTGAGCACATCGCGCTAAAAAGAAGTCTTGGGGAACTCTAACCGGCATCTGGGTGCCGCATGATGTGCGGGATCTAGTCGTGGATTTCGTCCGGCGC
>PKYX01000279.1:7185-9088 GCA_003132825.1 Acidobacteriaceae bacterium | reverse complement strand
TGGGGATCGTGATCGACAATTCGGGTTCAATGCGCGAAAAGCGTGACAAGGTGAATAAAGCCGCCGTGAATCTGGTGCGTTCGAGCAATTCCCAGGACCAAGTCTTCGTGGTGAATTTCAACGATGAATACTACCTGGACCAGGACTTTACGAGCGACGTTCGCAAGTTGAAGGAAGCGCTCGAGAAAGTGGAAGCGCGGGGAGGGACGGCGTTGTATGACGCCGTAGTCGCCTCGGCCGATCAGCTCAAGCAATCCAAGCTGCAGAAAAAAGTGCTATTCGTGGTGACCGATGGAGAAGACAACGCCAGCCGGGAAACGCTCGAGGAAGCCGTCCGCCGGCTGCAAGAGGAAAACGGACCGACCGTTTACGCCATCGGGTTGCTTGGCGGCGACGAGGGGACCAGGCGCGCGCGCCGGGCGTTGCAAACCCTGGCCGAGAGGACGGGCGGAATCGCATTCCTGCCAAAAACTCTGGACGACGTGGACGAGATCAGCAGCACCGTGGCGCACGACATCCGCAGCCAATACGCCATCGGCTACAAACCGACCACCCCCAAGAGTGTCGGCGGCTACCGCACCATTCGTGTCGATGCCCGCGCCAAGGGCTACGGCAAGCTCACGGTCCGAACTCGCAGCGGCTACTATGCGGGCCAGGAGAGCGCGCCCGGCGCGGATTAGTTCACCGCTAGGCCGCTCGGCACTAGGCCCTCGGCTTTTCAGCCCCAGCCAGGCGTCGGACCGAATGCGGAACGCCCCGGTTCTTCCCCAACCCGGAATCGGCCGACGCCCCGTTCCCTCCACGTTCCCTCCGCGTAATTGACGCTTCCGCCTTGGCTTCCGTACCCTGTAGTGTGCCCAAGAAAACGCTGGAAGCCGTCCGCCTGCGCGTTGCCGATGACATCACTCAACTGGTCGGCGAGACTCCGCTGCTGCAATTGAGAAAAACTGTTCCGGCCGGGGCGGCGGCGGTCTACGCTAAGCTCGAATATCTAAATCCCGGAGGCAGCGTAAAGGACCGGGCGGCCGTCGGCATCATCCGGCGGGCGGAAGATCAGGGGCTGCTCAAGGCGGGAGGCACGATTGTCGAAGCCACCGCTGGAAACACGGGAATCGGGCTGGCCCTGATTGGCATCAATCGCGGCTACCGGGTGGTGCTGTTCATTCCCAAGAATTTCTCCGAGGAGAAAGTCACGATCATGCGCGCGCTCGGCGCGGAGGTGACCCGCACCCCGGAATCCGAGGGCATTCAGGGAGCCATCCAGCACGCCCGGGAACGGGCGGCTCGCGATCCCGGCGCATTCATGGCCGGACAATTCGAGAACCCCGCGAATCCCGACTACCACTTCGAAACCACGGCACGAGAAATATTCGAGCAGATGGAAGGACGAATTGATGCCGTGGTCATCGGCGTGGGTACGGCCGGCACCTTCACCGGTGTAGCCCGCTACCTGAAAGAGCAGCTGCCGCAGGTGCTGGCGATTGCGGTCGAGACGCAGGGCTCGGTGCTCGGAGGCGGCAAGCCCGGCAAACATCGGGTAGAAGGGATCGGTTCGAGCTTCGTGCCCAAGAATTTCGACCGCTCGGTGTGTGATGAAATCATACTGGTGACCGATCAAGAAGCCTTCGCCATGGTGAAAGAGCTGGCGGCGCGCGAGGGTGTATTGTCCGGGTCAAGCGGCGGGGCCAACGTGTTCGCCGCCCTCGAGGTGGCGCGGCGTTTGGGGCCGGGAAAGCAGGTGGTAACCATGATCCCAGATTCCGCCGAGCGCTATTTGTCGAAGAAGATTTTTGAGGGCGGATCGTAGCGAGGTCTTCATGCGCAAAGAACAACAACCCGGGTTCTCGACGCGCGCCATCCATGCCGGCCAGGAGCCGGACGCGGAAACCGGGGCGGTGACCGC
>PKYX01000279.1:0-7180 GCA_003132825.1 Acidobacteriaceae bacterium | reverse complement strand
GCCATCTGCGCCCTGTTCAAGTCGGGCGACCACGCCGTCTGCGGGCACGATCTCTATGGCGGAACGCCACGGCTGTTCAATCAAGTGCTAGCGGGCTATGGCATGGAATTCACCTACGTGAATACCTCCGACGCTCGCAACGTCGAGCGTGCCCTCCGCAAGAACACCCGCATGGTGTATGTGGAAACGCCCACCAACCCCCTGATGTCGTTGACCGACATTCGCGCCGTCAGCGAGGTTTGCCGTCGCCCGAAAGTGGCTCTGGTGGTCGACAACACCTTCATGTCCCCATACTTCCAGCAGCCGATCGCGCTGGGCGCCGATATGGTGGTTCATTCGACCACGAAATTCCTCAACGGCCACAGCGACGGGTTGGGCGGCGCCGTGATCTGCACGCAACCCGAGCAAGTGGAGAGACTGAGTTTTGTGCAGAAAGCCGCGGGAGCTATCCTGTCGCCGTTCGAGTGCTGGTTGGTGCTGCGGGGAGTGAAGACTCTGGCGGTGCGCATGCAGCAGCACGATCGCAACGGCAGAGTCGTGGCCGAGTTTTTGGCAACGCACAAGAAAGTGCGGAAGGTCTTCTATCCGGGCTTGCCCGGGCATCCGCAGCACGAGCTGGCCCGGCGCCAGATGAGCGGTTTCGGGTCGATGATTACCTTCGAGACCGGTTCACTTTCCCATGCAAAAAGAATGTTGAAGAAGGTGCGAGTGTGTTTTCTCGCAGAATCGCTCGGCGGGGTGGAAACGCTAATCTCCCACCCCGCAACCATGACGCATGCCGCCTTGGGCGAAAAGGGAAGAAGAGCGATTGGCATTACCGATGGCCTGGTGCGGATCTCGGTGGGCATCGAGAACGTCGAGGATATTGTTGCGGACCTAGACCAGGCTCTGGCCGCCGTCTAGGGCGCTTTGGTCGCCGGAGGCGTGCTGTGCGGCAAGGACATTCCCGGCGCAACGGGTGGGGGCGGAATGGTGAAATATTCTTCGTTCAAAGTGGTGGTCGCAGATTGCTCAGCCGCCCGCATGTATTGTTGTGCTCGTTGGGTGCGCAGCGTGTTGGAGATTTCTGAGCGCACCTGGTCGAGGGGCAGCATACTCTTCTCCCCAACCTTGTAAATGAAGTACCCGTTCAGGTCTTCAATGACCGGCGAAATTTCTCCTGAGTTCAGCTCCATCACCGAAGCCTGGGCGGCAGGCAGGCTGCTGCGGCGGTGCTTCTCCGTTTTGGTCGGGGGAGGCGCGATCTTGAATCCCGCCGCTTTGTAGGCCTCCTCCTGCAATTTGGCGAGGCCCTCCCCGGCGGCGGCGCGGGCGCGTAGGTCGGTGGCTTCCTTCTTCATCACCGCTTGAGCGTCTTGCTGGCGCTTCTGGGTCTCCTCAGGGGTAATTTTCTCTTTGGGAGCTTCCGATTGCTGGGCCCGGGGAATATACAGCCGCTCGAGCTCGACTTCTTCGTAGGCGCTGCTGTTTGCGGTGTAATAGTCTGCAATATCCTTGTCGGGGACTTGAGCAGCTTTCTGTTCGAGAGTCTGGCTCAGAAGCTGTCGCAGCAGGCTGAGGCGTTGTAGCTTCACCAGTTCCTCGAAGCGAGGACCCTTATCCAGACCCATTTGCCGGGCTTGCTCGGCAAGGATCAGGGCGTTCGCGTAGTTGGTAGCCAATTGCTTACGCTGGGCTGGCGGCAGATTGGGCTGGATAAGGTCGACCAGCGCCTCAAATTGGGCGCGAGTGAACACCATACTGCAGCCGGAGGCCGTAGTTTTGTCGGTGGGCGGGGGGTCGCACAGCCCCCGGATCGTAATCACCGCCGCCTCAGGAGCCACCTGGGTCGCGGCCGGAGGCTTGGTTTCCGGGGCAGGTTTCGCGGGAGATGCCACCACTGGCGGCGGCGCACCCGAAGGCGATTTAGCAGACTGGCCCCAGGCAAGGGCTCCGAGCAGAAGACAGATCAAACCACTTCGCATCATTTCGAGGATTCCTCCAGGCCAGATCGCAAAGTCAATGCCAGTCCATCTCCCGAGTCGGGGATGGCAGCGGAACTTCCTTTTGGCTTCGAGCCGGCGAATATTTTACACCGCGCGGCTCACGCTGAACCGGCCGAAAGCATGCACCACCACCTCGATTGATCGAGCGGGAATACAGGCCGGCGATCTCGATCAGGAAACTATTTAACGGAATCCTCAATCCACGACAAGTACTCCGGGCTACCGCCTTCGATCGAGATCTTCAAGCATTCCGGAAGCTCGTAGGAGTGCAGTTCCTTGATCGTCCCCCACACCCGGTCGAAGGCGGCAGCGGTAGTCTTGATCAGCAGCATCCATTCCTGGGCTTCTTCGGTTTTTCCTTTCCAGCGGTAGATGGACTCAACACCCTTGACGATGTTAACGCAGGCCGCTTGGCGGCGCTCGACCGCGTTCGTGGCCCAGGGTGCCCCGATGCTGGAGCGCCGCACCGTTGTCGAGAACGTCGCTTACGCCCTCGAGATCGCNNCCGAGCCTCATCCCCTGATCCTGCGGTAGTCAGGACGACAATCGTATCGGTCATATAGAATCAGCCTTCTGCGATCAGTTGTCGATGGTCCGGCATTCGTTGTCGGCTCCGACCACCGTTCCAGAGGTTATCACTTAGGCGAGAGCATAGAAGAACAGACATGGCAGCGCAAATCAAGTTTGGGACCTCAGGATGGCGGGCGGTGGTCGCCGAGGACTTCACCTTTGCCAATGTGCGGCGGGCGGTAACCGGAATCGCTCGCTACGTGATTTCGAACAAATCATCGGGAGCGCGGGTTATTGTAGGCCGCGATCCGCGGTTCCTGGGCGAAACCTTCTGTGCCATCGCCGCGGAGGTGCTGGCCGGGCATGGCATAACGCCGCTCGTCATCGCAGATGCCGCGCCCACCCCGGCGATTGCCTACGCAGTCATCCACGAACAAGCCGACGGCGCCATCAACTTTACGGCTTCGCACAATCCACCGGAGTACAACGGAATTAAGTTTTCCACTCCGGACGGGGCGCCGGCATTGCCCGACGTCACGCAGCGGATCGAAGCCGAAATCGTGGCCTTTGACCAGGCTGCGCAAAACGCGCCCCGAGCCGACGAAAAAGCCGCAGCCAGTCAGTTTCTTGATCCGCGCGGCCCCTATCTGGCGCGGCTGCGGGAAGCCGTTGATCTCAAAGTGATCCAGAAAGCCGGCCTGCGCGTCGCCTTCGATCCTCTCTGGGGAGCGGCGCGGGACTATCCGGATGTGCTCTTGCGCGAGCTTGGGGTTGAGGTCTCTACCGTCCATGACTACCGCGACGTCCTGTTCGGCGGCCATGCCCCCGAACCCGACGGACATCTGCTCGAAGAGCTGCGCGGGAAAATGCGCGAGACCCGGTCTCACATCGGCATCTCGACCGACGGCGACGCAGACCGCTTCGGCATCATCGACCAGGATGGAACTTTCTTCCAGCCCAACTACATCATTGCTCTGCTATTCGACTATCTGGTTGAGACTCGGGGATGGAAGAACGGCGTGGCTAAGTCCGTCGCCACCACGAACATGGTCAACGCGCTGGCCCGCCAGCACGGTATTGAGTTGCACGAGACTCCCGTGGGATTCAAGTACATCGGCGAACTGATCAAGCAGGACAAGATCGTGATTGGAGGCGAAGAGAGTGCGGGTCTCTCCATTCGCCATCACGTGCCGGAAAAGGATGGCATTCTGGCCGGCCTGCTGTGCTGCGAGATGGTGGCCCGGCGTGGCACCCCCATGGGCCAGCAGCTGAAGAAACTATTTGTCGAAGTTGGTTCCTTCTATCCCATGCGGGAGAACTTCCACTTGACGCGGGAGGTGAAAGAGAAGTTCACTGGAAAGCTGCAGTTAGAGCCTCAGGAATTCTTTGGCCGAAGAGTCAGCGACGTGGTGCGCACCGATGGACTGAAGTTGGTATTCGACGATGGTTCGTGGGTGTGTTATCGATTGTCGGGCACCGAACCGGTGGTTCGGGTGTATTCCGAAGCCGCCAGTGAACCAGAACTGCAGAAACTGAGCGCAGCAGCCAAACAATGGATTTTCGAGTGAAGCAGCCCAATCTTCGTATCCTAAAGCAACCGGAGCACAGGCTGCGGTCGCTGGCCGAACGCGCGCTCGAAACCCGGGGTCTGGCGGAACGCGTGGCGGGAGGCGCCGCGGCAAGGCTGCGGCCCGCGCTGACCTCGCTCTTTGCCGTCTGGCGCCGCCTGGCCACTTCGGCAGTGGCTCTGTTGACGGTTTGGCTGCTGGTGCACGTTATGTTTGGCGCCAACGGCATGGTCGTGTATCGGCAGAAAAAGGACGAGTATCAGAGCCTGCAGAAGGAAATCGACGCTTTACAGAAAGAAAACGACAGCTACGCCGCGGCGATCAAGAGTCTTAAAACCGATCCCAAGACCATCGAGAAAGAGGCGCGCGAACAGTTGCACTATGCCCGCCCGGGAGAAGTGATATTTGTTGCTCCGTCGCCGATTGTTGCACAACGGCCCCTCACCGACGCGGCCCGGAAGTAGCTCCTTGGTCCTCCCGAGTTCTGCTTCCGCCCCCAACCGCCTGTGGTATAGTTGGCTCCACATCAGTGAGAAGAGAGGTAGGCGCAGCCTGTCTGTGCGACCACCTCGACGAAGTTTTGGGGCATGCCGAAAGGCGCTCGCAGCGGGAGCATCGGCTACACAAACTCAAATTCAGCCAAAATCCGCGGTTGCGGCCGCGAAATCATGAGGAGTATTTGCTATGAAGAAATTACTGCTGATCGGTGCGGTTCTCTCCGTATTTTCCTTCGTGGTCGCCACAATGTCGTTCGGCGACGATATGAGCATGAGCAAGGCCCAGACCGTCCAGGGCTGGGTGAGCGATTCCAAGTGCGGCGCCAAGGGTGCCGATGCCAAAGCGGCCGAATGCACCAAGAAGTGCTTGTCCGAGGGTGCGAAGATGGTGGTGGTCACCGATGGGGATCAGAAGGTGCTGACGGTGGAAAACCCGGACGCACTGAAAGACCACATCGGACATCATGTAGCCGTGACTGGGCATATCGATGGCGACAACATCCACGTGGAAAGCGCAAAGATGCTCTGAGGGTCTGAAGCGGAAGAGTCTCGAACCAGAAACCGAAGGGCGGCCCTGGCCGCCCTTTCTTATGGTGCTGAGCATGTCCAACTACTCATGCTATAAGTCTCCGCTTCAAGCGAACGGAGGGGAGCTTAGAGAAGTGCAACCGCTTCGCCCCGAGGCGGAGTCTGAGGCGCGACCGCTGGGGAACAAGAACAGTGCGGCCGCCCCCACCGCCCTTTAACGCACTACCCCCTCGAGGGGAGAACTGGCCGTGGCATAAAGTTTCCGGGCCATCCGGCCGGCAAGATGAGCTTGGCGCCCTGCGAGAACCGCATGTTTCATGGCTTCCGCCATGAGCACCGGGTCCAGGGCTCCGGCAATCCCGCTATTCATCAGAACTGCATCCGCGCCTAACTCCATAGCAATGGCCGCGTCGGAAGCCGTTCCCACGCCAGCATCCACAATCAGCGGCACACCAATCACCACTTCGCGCAGGATACGGATATTGGCCGTATTCTGGATTCCCAGTCCGCTGCCAATAGGTGCGCCCAGTGGCATCACGGCGCTGGCTCCGGCGTCGAGCAACCGCTTGGCAAAAACCACATCGTCGGAGGTATAAGGAAGCACCGTGAAACCTTCCTTCACCAGCACGCGGGTTGCCTCGAGCGTGGCCTGCACATCGGGATAGAGCGTTGCCTGATCCCCGATGACTTCCAGCTTCACCCAGTCAGAAATCCCGACTTCGCGCCCCAAGCGGGCGGTGCGGATGGCTTCCTCGGCCGTGTAACACCCGGCTGTGTTGGGCAGCAGAAAATATTTCTTGGAATCGATGTGATCGAGCAGCGATTCCTGGCTGCGGTCAAGATTCACTCGACGCACGGCCACCGTCACCATCTCCGCCCCGGACGCTTCAATGGCCGCCTGCGTCTCCGCACCGTCCTTGTATTTGCCAGTACCCACGATCAGCCGGGACTGAAAGGCTTTACCCGCAATTACCAGTGGTTCCATGCGTTTATTGTAAGCCTGCGCAGCGCCGGTGCGGTTCCGCTGCAATGTGAAAGGCCCGCGCCAATTTTGGCCGCGGGCCTTGATCACCGGTGAAGCTGTTGAGTTTGGCTGAGGCGTCCGCTCCTGTCGAAGTGGGCCTCGGCGGACGAATTACCTTACCGCCAGGTCTAGAGCCGGACGCTCTAAGCCTCAGTCACCTCACGTATTGCACTACAACTACCATCAGAATTTTTCATTCGCTGGATCATCCTCCTTTCCCGTGTAGCCATAAATTAAAACGTTGCCGGGGGCCAGGTCAAGCGGGACTTTTTGTACGATCACAAGTTTTACCAGGAATGCCAATACCCATTGCGCTCGGTCAATTCGAGTTCTACGCCGAAGAGCTCTTGCAGCCTCTCCGCGCACAACAGTTCCCGCTTGGACCCATCGCCAACAATACGTCCGTCGCGCATCATGACGACGCGATCCATCTCCGGCAGAATGTCCGCCAGGTGGTGAGTCACCATCACGATGCCCGTGCCGCGGCGCGAGCCGGAACCTCTGGCCACTTCGCGCAAGATCTCCCTCAGCTCGCGCTGCGCCGCCAGGTCGAGCGCGTTGCTCGGCTCGTCCAGCAGCANNATCGCGCTGGCGCGCATGGTCTCCGTCACTTCCAGATTCGGCCACAGTGTGGAGCTGGAAAAGAAACCGCTGACCACGGCGTCCAACCCCCGAGTCACTGAGGTCCGTTCCCCGGGCAGCTCCGCGGCCACCACTCCGAGATGCTTGCGGAGTTCCTGCACGTCCCACCGGTCCCGGCCATATACTTTCATCTCCATGCCCGGACGGACGATGGGATAGCATTCGCAGGTCATCGCCTTGATCAGCGTCGACTTTCCGCAACCGTTGGGGCCCAGAATAGCCACGTGTTCTCCCGTGGCCATTTTGAGGTTCACATCCTGCAGCACCACCTTCTGGCCCCGCGCAACGTCCACGTTGCGCATGCTGAGAAACTCCGGCGGCACGCGCCCGTCCACTTCATCCTGCATTCGTCGTTATCCTTGCCACCCAGCAACATTAGGTCAAATTTTTCCCGGCAGATAACCCGCGGGTGCCCCATCCTTCGCG
>PKYX01000481.1:4822-8647 GCA_003132825.1 Acidobacteriaceae bacterium | reverse complement strand
AGTTTGAGGATGCCTTCGAATATACCGAAACCGGAGACCAGGATCTGGCCATTGCTGATGTGAAGCGCGACATGGAGTCGCCGCACCCCATGGACCGCCTGCTCTGCGGAGACGTGGGCTACGGCAAGACGGAAGTTGCCATGCGCGCGGCGTTCAAGGCGGTCAGCGATAACAAACAGGTCGCGGTGCTTGCGCCCACGACGGTCCTCGCTTTTCAGCACTTCGAAACCTTCAAGCAGCGCTTCGCCGCGTTTCCTGTGACCATCGAAATGATCAGCCGCTTCCGCACTCCCAGGCAACAGAAGGAAATCCTCCAGAAGACCGAAGCCGGCAAGGTGGATATTCTGATCGGCACGCACCGCCTGCTCTCCCAAGACGTGAAGTTCGCGGACCTCGGGCTTCTGGTGGTGGACGAAGAGCAGCGCTTTGGAGTGCGCCACAAAGAGCGGATCAAGCAGATGCGCAAGCAGGTGGATGTCCTGACCATGTCGGCGACCCCCATCCCGCGCACCTTGCACATGTCGATGGTTGGCCTGCGCGACATGAGCGTCATCGAGACGCCGCCCAAAGACCGCATCGCCATCCAGACCGTGGTCGCCGGCTGGGACGACAAGCTGATCCAATCGGCCCTCGAGCAGGAACTCGAGCGCGGCGGCCAGGTTTATTTTGTGCACAACCGCGTGGACACCATCTGGGAAATCGCCGCCAAGCTGCAGGAACTCGTGCCCGGGGCGCGCGTCATCGTAGGCCACGGTCAGATGTCGGAAGGGGAACTGGAGAAAGTGATGCTCAAATTCATGCATCACGAAGCCGACATTCTCGTCGCCACTACCATCATCGAAAACGGCCTCGATATCCCACTCTGCAACACCATCCTCATCAGCCGCGCCGAGCGTCTCGGGCTTTCTGAGCTCTATCAGTTGCGCGGCCGTGTCGGCCGATCGGACCGCCGCGCCTACGCCTATCTCCTGGTGCCGGGGGAAATCGAGTTGACTCCGGTGGCCCGCCGCCGTCTCGCCGCGCTGAAGGAATTTTCCGATCTGGGCGCCGGCTTCAAGATTGCGGCCCTCGATCTGGAACTTCGGGGCGCCGGAAACCTGCTGGGCGGAGAGCAAAGCGGCCACATCGAGGCCGTCGGCTTCGAGTTGTACACCCAAATGCTCGACCGGGCGGTCCGCGAGATGAAGGGGGAGGCTGGGCCCGACGAATCCGTGACCCAGCTCAACCTGGGACTGAATATTCGCATCCCAGTGGACTACATTGCAGAGGAAAACCAGAGGCTGCGAATGTACAAGCTGGTGGCGGGTGTCGAAACCGAGTCGCAACTGACCGACGTAGCCGGGGAGCTCCGCGACCGCTATGGCGAGCCGCCGCCTGCGATCCGCAATCTTTTGGAGTACGCTTCGCTCAAACTGCTGTGTCTGCAGGTGGGCGCAACCGCGATTGACCGCAAACGCGACCTGGTGAGCATCAAATTTCGCCAGAATGCATCCATCGACCCGGGTAAGTTGGCGCGGTTTGTATCCTCGCAACGGGGGGCGCAGTTCACCCCCGACGGAGTGCTGAAATTTTCGCTGAAGGCAACCGCTACCGACAGCGTGCTAAGTTTGCTGCGGGACCTGATCGAAGAGCTGGCGGGACCAGTTTCCCAGGATGCGTCGAAGCTGGCCACCTGACGATCTCGGCGGAAGTCCAACCAAGGTAGAATCCAACATCGGTGGGCGGGTTATCCCACGACGGGGCGAAGCAAGCATGAGAATGAAAGTCCGCAAAGCAGTCTTTCCGGCGGCGGGTCTGGGTACGCGTTTTCTGCCCGCCACCAAAGCCCAACCCAAAGAGATGTTGCCGCTGGTCGACAAACCCATCATCCAGTACGGCGTGGAAGAGGCTCTGGCCGCGGGTTGCGACCAGATCATCATCGTCACCGGCCGCGGCAAGCAGGCCATTGAAGACCACTTCGATGTGAGCTATGAACTGGAGCGGATGCTCGAGGATCGCGGCAAGACCGATCTACTCGAGATCGTGCGCCACATTTCCGACATGATCCACGTGGCCTATGTGCGCCAGAAAGAAGCGATGGGCCTCGGCCATGCCGTGCTGACGGCACGTGAACTCGTGGGCGACGAAGCCTTTGCTGTGTTGCTCGCCGATGATGTGATCGACGCCGAGGTCCCTTGCCTGAAGCAAATGATGGAAGTCTTCGATTACACCCAATGTTCCGTTCTGGCGACCCAGGTGATTGAAGGAGCCGCCATCTCTTCCTATGGCGTCCTCAAGACCAAACCGGCCGACGGAAAATTCGACGGGCGGCTCTTCGAGATCGTCGACATGGTCGAAAAGCCCAAACTGGCGGATGCGCCCTCGAACCTGGCCGTCATCGGCCGCTATATTCTGACTCCCACCGTCTTTGAGACTCTTGCAGAGATCAAGGCCGGCGTCGGCGGCGAACTTCAGCTCACCGACGGTCTGCGGATGTTGCTGCAAAAGGAAAAAATGTATGGCTATGTTTTCAAAGGCAAGCGGCATGATACAGGGGACAAATTGGGCTTCCTGAAAGCTACCGTGGAATTTGCTTTGAAGCGGCCAGACCTGGGCGAGCCGTTGCGGAAATACTTGAAAGATCTGAAGCTCTAACCGCTCGCCCTAGGCTCACTCACTCGGATGCCGAGTCGCCTGCCGAGTGAGTGAGGAACTTAGGTTCCTCTCACCCTCCGAGCGAAGTCTTCAGCTTCTGCGACTTCTGCTCTACCCCGTCGGCCAGCTTCTCCTTGTGCGCCGCCATCTTCTTGGTCAACTCCGCACTCGAGATCGCCAGAATCTGTGCCGCCAGAATGCCCGCGTTGGTGGCCCCGGGCTTGCCGATGGCAACGGTTGCCACCGGAATTCCGGCCGGCATCTGCACCGTCGCCAACAGGGAATCGAGCCCGTTCAATGAAGTCGAAGGAATGGGCACCCCGATCACGGGCAACGAGGTATGCGCCGCGATCACACCGGCCAGATGCGCTGCCCCGCCCGCTCCCGCGATGATGACGCGAATCCCGCGCGCGGCGGCCTTCCGCGCATATTCCGCCGTTCGCTCCGGCGAGCGATGCGCCGACGTCACGTCCATTTCATAGGCAATACCAAAATCTTCCAGCGCCCGAGATGCTTCTCGCATGATATCGAGGTCGGAATCACTCCCCATCACGATCGAAACCAGTGGCTTGGTCATTTCCACCCCCTAATCCTGCTCCCGCGGTCTGAATCTAGGTCTTCCTCAGAGCGCGCGCCGCAATGTCCTTGCGGTAGTGCGCATTCTCGAAGCCAATCTTTCGAACAGCGGCGTAAGCCCGCTCTACCGCCGACTCCAAGTCGGCCGCCCGGGCGCTCACTCCCAGCACCCGCCCGCCCGCGGTGTAATACGCTCCATCCCGCCGTGTGGTGCCGGAATGAAAGACCTTCACCCCTTCGATTTTGTCGGCTTCCTCGAGGCCCATAATCTTCTTGCCTACTTCGAAGGTTCCGGGATATCCGCCCGAAGACACCACCACGCACACCGACGCATCGGTCGACCACCGGAAGTCNNGTCTCAGGATCGCCGAAGCGGCAGTTGAACTCGAGCACCATCGGTCCGCGCGCCGTCATCATCAGGCCGCAGTAAAGCACGCCCTTGTACTCCGCGTCTTCCTCTTTCATCCCGGCCACGACGGGCCTAGCGACGTGGTGCAAGAGCCAGTCGCGCATTTTGTCGTCCATGATCGTCTGGGTGGAGTAAGCGCCCATTCCGCCGGTATTCGGCCCAGTATCCCCGTCGCCGATCCGCTTATGGTCCTGCGCCGCCACCAG
>PKYX01000481.1:0-4800 GCA_003132825.1 Acidobacteriaceae bacterium | reverse complement strand
ACCACGCCCTTGCCCGCCGCCAAGCCATCGGCTTTGACTACAAGTGGAAGATGAAAATGCGGCAGGGCCTCGTGAATATCGTCGAGCGAATGGCAGATTGCATAGTGAGCCGTGGGGATGTTGTGGCGCTGCATGAATTCCTTGGCGAAACTCTTGCTCGATTCGAGCAGCGCCGCCGCCCTGGTGGGGCCGAAAATGCGCAAGCCGCGCCGGGTGAATTCATCGACCACCCCCCCCTGCAGCGGAATTTCAGGTCCAACCACGGTCAGATCCGGTTGAATCCGGTGCGCCACGGCGAGCAGCGACTCGATACTTCTTACGTCGGCCGGCAGACACTCGGCCTCGGACGCGATGCCCCCATTGCCAGGCGCACAGTACACTTTGTCGACACGCGGAGACTGCCCCAGTTTCCAAACTAGCGCATGCTCCCGTCCGCCGCTGCCAATCACGAGAACCTTCATAGGCGAGGAGACATAAGGTTAGGGGCGCGAAGGAAGCCATGTCAAACGCCAGAAACCAATGGCGCGAAGCCGGGCCTCAGATGCAGTGGGGACGCCGCCGAAGCCAGCGGTTGCTTCCCGGTTCTGGTTTGCTGCTCGACTTCCTGTCGCCGGCCGGGGTGAGGGTCCCGACGGGCAATCAAAATCCGCCATTAACTACGCTTAACCCGGCGGTATAATCTGGCAAGATGATTACCGTCTCCAAGGAAGACTACCTCAAGGCTATCCTGCAGGCGGAAAGCGAAGGCGAGGCGGTCATTTCCGCGACTTTGGCGCACTGGCTTTCCGTGTCCCCGCCAGCTGTGACCATGGCGCTGCGGCGGTTGAAAAAAGATGGACTGGTGCGAGTGCGTGCCGATGGCCACGTGGCGCTCACTGCCACGGGTCGCAGGATCGCCCGCAGGCTCAGCCTCCGCCATCACCTGATCGAGCGCATGTTGTCGGAAATGTTCGGCATGGAGTGGTACAAAGTCCATGACGAGGCGGAGCGCCTGGAACACGCCGTCTCTCCCGATTTTGAAGCCAAGCTCCTGGCCTGCTTGGGCCGTGGAGGCGCGTGCCCGCATGGCAACCTCAGCGAAATGGAGAGTCCGGACAGCCGTCGACGGCGAGGTCTGCTGCTCCTGGCAAATGCCGAAGCGGGCAAGAATTATTGCGTCAGCGGCATCTACGAACGCGATCGGCGCCTGCTGGAATTCCTCGAAGCCCGGGGCATCCGTCCCGGCGCAAGATTGAATATCGTGGAGCGCAATTACGACAAGACCCTCACCCTCACGAGCGAAGCCGGAACCATCGCCCTGGGTGGCACGGCGGCCGAAAAGGTCTGGGTGGCGGCCGCCGATCGGCCCGCTCGGCGGAGCGCTCCCGCAACCTAGCCTCAGCTCGCAGGCGAAGTGGTCTTCCCCCTGCAAGCGAAAAAGCAGTTAACCACGGTTCATGTGTTCGTGTATACTTCGGCTAATATGGTTGGCCGGGGGCGTGGTTCGAGATGAGCGAAGGTCTAGAGACGACACGGCCTTCCCGCCGTATCCCGGGCGAAGAAGTCGTCATCACCCACGAAGACGTGGATCGCGCCCATGACCGTGTCCGGGTGTCGGCCGCGCGCGCCCAGCATGGCTTTTTTTCCGGGGCGCGGCTGCTGTGGCTGCTGATTGGGCCGGGCGTCCTGGTCATGCTGGGAGAGAATGACGGGCCCAGCATGCTTTCCTATGCGGCCACGGGCGCGAAGTTTGGCGTTGGTTTTTTTATTCCCTTTGTAATCCTCACATTTTGCATGGCGATCGTGGTCCAGGAGATGACGGTGCGCCTGGGCGCGGCCACCCATCGCGGACATGCCGAGCTGATCTTCGACCGCTTCGGGCCGTTCTGGGGATGGTTCTCGATGGTCGACCTGGGAATCGGGAACTTCCTGACGCTGATCACCGAGTTCATTGCCATACGCGCCGGCCTGGGCTTTTTCGGAGTGCCCCCCTGGGCCGCGGTTCTCATTGCCCTCGTCGTCCTCTACTCGGCGCTGATGAGCCACCGCTACTGGACCTGGGAGCGGATTACCCTGGCCGGAGCCGCATTGAACCTGGTGTTTATTCCCGTGGCTCTGCTTGCCCATCCCGACTGGAGTTCGGTCGGGCATTCGCTGGTTACATGGACTCCGCTTCCCGGTTTGAATAAAGACACTCTGCTCATCGTGCTGGCCGATATCGGAGCGACGGTAACCCCCTGGATGCTGTTTTTTCAGCAGAGCGCGACGGTTGACAAGGGGCTTACCGTCAAAGACATCCGGTTTGGCCGCATCGATACCGTCCTCGGAGCTACCTTAGCCAGCGCGGCCGCGGTGGCGACCATTCTGGCAACCGCCCCTTTGTTTGCGCATCGGATGAGCGCGGACAACTTCGAAGCCGCCCAGTTCGCGCAAGCGCTCGAGCCACTGATCGGCAGAGTGGGGGCGTCGCTGTTTGCCCTCGGCATGGTCGAAGCCGGCATCGTGGCGTCCATCACGATTTCAACCTCTTCGGCCTACGCCTTCGGAGAAGTCGCCCACAAGCCCCATAGCCTGAACCTTCCCATGAAGGAAGGCAGGTCTTTCTATGCCGTGTTGTCCCTGTGCGCGGCGGCCGCGGCGGCCATCGTCCTGATTCCGGGCCTGCCCCTGGTCTACGTGGTCCTGATCGTGAACGTGGTCGCGGTTCTGGCCATGCCGCCCGCCCTGGTGTTCCTGTACATGCTGGTGAACGATCGGGAGATCATGGGGAGCCTGGTCAGTCCGCTGTGGGCGAACCTGCTGGCGGGGGGTGTGGTTTTGGTCTTGACCGCGGCGGGTATTCTGTTCGGGATCAGCATCATTGCGCCGAGCTTTTTCGCGGTCCTAGGCGGGAAGTAGGAGAGCTTTTTTATGGTAAAAGAGCCAGCAGGAGAGGCGAGCGCCAGTTCTGATCAAAGCTGGGTTCTATCCTCGCTCGAACACGATCAACTGGTGACAGCCAAGAAGCATCACATTCCGCTGCGGCGTCTGAAAGGGCCTGAACTCGTTGTCCTATGGTCGCTGCGCATCTATGTCTTGTTCATGTTGGCCGTGGTCATCGACCAAGTGTGGATGAGCACGCGCTAGCCCTCGGCGGGTTGCTCGGTTCTTCGCAGCCGACGATTTCTTTCACCGCACGATCCGCCGCCGCACTACGCAATCGGCGCGAGAACGACTAAACTAGAGGTCAGTCTGCCGCGGGGAGAGGCGCGCCTTTTCACGGGTTCCCAAAGCTTCCCGGGCAGGAAGGCCATTATCCATGAACAGTTTCAACAGCCGCTCGACCCTTCGTGTGGGCAACCAGGAATACGAAATCTATCGCCTGGATGCGCTCGATCAGCAGGGCATCCCGACCAGGCACCTTCCCTACTCGCTGCGCATTTTGCTCGAAAACCTGCTGCGCACCGAAGATGGCCGCAATGTAACCGCCGAGGAAATCCGCGCCCTGGCTGCCTGGAACCGTAGATCCAAGCCGGACAAGGAAATTGCCTTTACTCCGAGCCGTGTGCTGCTGCAGGACTTTACCGGTGTGCCGGCGGTCGTCGATCTGGCCGCCATGCGTGACGCCATGAAGCGCCTCTCGGGCGATCCCAAACTCATCAATCCCCTGCAGCCCGCTGAACTGGTCATCGATCACTCGGTGCAAGTGGATGAATTCGGAACCCCGCAAGCCTTCCAGCTGAACGCCGAGCTTGAGTTTCTCCGCAACCAGGAGCGCTACGCCTTCCTGCGCTGGGGCCAGACGGCTTTGCGGAANNGCGTATCCGGACACCTTGGTCGGCACCGACTCCCACACCACGATGATCAACGGACTGGGAGTGCTGGGCTGGGGCGTAGGCGGAATCGAGGCGGAGGCGGCTATGCTCGGCCAACCGGTTTCGATGCTCATTCCGCAAGTGGTTGGGGTGAAGCTGACCGGCAAACTTCGCGAAGGCACGACTGCCACGGATCTAGTCCTCACGATCACCGAGATGCTGCGCCGGCACGGTGTGGTAGGCAAGTTTGTCGAATATTTCGGACCCGGCCTCCGCGATCTGCCGTTGGCCGACCGAGCCACGATCGGCAACATGTCGCCCGAATACGGCGCGACTTGCGGCATCTTCCCGGTCGACCAGGAGTCTCTCACCTACCTCCGCCTCACCGGCCGCTCCCCGGAACAGATTGCCTTGGTCGAAGCCTATTGTCGCGAGCAGGGCCTGTTCCACGATGAGAAGTCGCCCGAGGCGGAATACTCCGAGCTGCTGGCCCTCGATCTGGCGACGGTGGAATCCAGTCTCGCCGGCCCCAGGCGACCACAAGACCGGGTGCTGCTCTCGCAAGCCGGCGAGTCATTCCGAACCGCGCTGCCCTCGCTCATCAAGCCGAAATCGAGCGCCAGGACCGCCGCGGCCTCCACTGTTCCCGCCAACGGCAACGAAAAACGCTGGGAGCAGGAAGGAGGCAATCCCGCCTCCGTCGGCGTCGAAGATCCGAACGTCCACGAGCATGTCCCATTGGATGTAAAGTCTCGCCTGCGTCACGGCAGCGTGGTGATCGCGGCCATCACTTCCTGCACCAACACCTCGAATCCCTCGGTGATGATCGGCGCTGGATTGGTCGCGAAAAAGGCCGTGGAAAAAGGCTTATCGGTCCCGCCATGGGTGAAGACTTCGCTGGCACCGGGATCGAAGGTCGTCCGCGATTATCTGGAGAATGCCGGCCTCACCCCATATCTCGAGAAGCTAAAATTCCACATCGTCGGCTACGGCTGCACCACCTGTATCGGCAACTCCGGCCCGCTGC
>PKYX01000483.1 GCA_003132825.1 Acidobacteriaceae bacterium | reverse complement strand
CGCATACTCGCTCGCCAGATGATGCGTGAGTTGGAACTACGACGCCCAAGAGAAACTCAATCGCGGCACTCGAGACTTCACCTCGCTCCGCCCCGGCAGCGTTCCGTCACTATCTTGATAGTCGAAGACAACCACGACCTTCGAAACCTTCTGCAACGGACGCTCCAAGGGGTCGGGTTCTCCGTTCTTCCTGCCGCCGATGGCGCAGAGGCACTCCGCTTGTGCCAGCAACACGATGGCACAATAGACCTTATAGTGAGTGATATTGTGATGCCCTGGCTCAACGGTCTTCAGCTGTCGGAGCAGGTTCGTGCGACTCGCCCCGAGACAAAATTCTTGTTTATCACCGGCTTTGCTGAGGAATTTCCCGAATTGCATGAACTGATCAAGACCGGCGCAACCATTCTAGAAAAGCCTTTTCTTCCTTCGGAACTCCTGCGTAGAGTGGAAGATATGCTCAATCAGGGGAAGGCAGCCACAGGTACCGAAGGATAGATCGGCGGATCGACCACTGCGTCGAAAAGATTGTCTTCCGGCTCCCCATGTCCAGTGTGTCGTTCCCGCCGATGGGTTGTCGCTCGATCACACTCACGGGGTTCAATTCCGCGGGTTCCTTCTTCCCCTCTCTGTGCCCCGGCGCGTTTTCGCGGCAAGTTCGTGGCCGGTCTTAAGTCCGCCTTCCAGCACAGCCGGCTCCACTTCTCTGGGGACCTGACAATCCTGGCTCGGCCGAAGGCGTTCGCTTCCTGGTTGAGGCCACTGTTCAGAAGGGACTAGGTGGTCTACCCAACCAACCCTTCGGTGGCCGGGAGCATGTGCTCCAGTGTCTGAATCGCCACACTTATGGCGTGGCCATCTCCAACCATCGACTCGTCTGCTTGCGATATGCCGACTAATCGGCAGGGCTGTCGAAACTCGACATGCCGACTGCGAGACTCGGGGCATTCTGTCATCGAAGTTCCCAACAAACAAAAGGAGTTCCACATTATGGCCGTCTCGTCCATTCCGGCACTCCACTTGCACCCATGCTTGGATTGAGCCCGAAGAGTTCTCCGTTGTCCCCCCGGTGTAAACCGGGCTAACGGGTATCTTCCGGGCTCGTCACCTGCAATCGAGAGGGAGAGACACTCGGTTCATCTATTCTTTGAAGGGGCAATGCTGAATGAATATTCTGCAAGCATTCGGTATTTTGCTGTTGGGGGCGGGCTTGGGAGCACTCTTGATCTGGCTTCAGCAGACTGCCGCCAGAAGGCAGTTTCGACAAGAGCTGGAGACCCAAATTGATCAAGCTCTCCTCGGTGAGTGGGGTCGCCAAAGGCTGCTTAACATCCCAGGAAAGCGTCAGCCTGGGCCAGACCTTTGGTCCTGAACCTTTATCGGACAGCAACCCACAAGGCGCCAGCAGTCATCCGGCGGGGTGAGACTTCAGTTCATCTCCCGCCCGGGCGGGTGTGTATCTCAACGGCATAGGTCTTGCGCAGAACGATGGCAGCGCTGGCGCAGGGCAAGCGGTCTGTGAAGGACGTCCAAGCTCACCTGCGGCGCTCCAAGGCCGACACCACGGCCAACGAGTACATGCAGGAACTGCCGGACAGTGTTGGGTGGATGGTCGAATCGATGTACGAGCAGTTGATGGACCGTCACCCTGCGGCGGCTGCCGATTTGCTACCAAATGCTACCAATATGGATGGGGGGGGCCGAAGCACGTCAACGATTCGAAAGGGGGTTTTTGGGCTCAGTTTCCGCTTTGCCGACAACCAAACACAGTTCTCCTGACGCGCGCTTAGGAGGAGCGCGCAAAACGAACCTGCCAGAACCCACAGCTCGAATCTCGTTTCGGACTAGGGTAGTCGTTGCGAGTGATGCCTAGTCGCTGCATCTTCGATTGCAGAGTGGTGCGCTTTACGCCGAGGCGATGGGCTGCCCCTCTGGGTCCGGAGATCAAACCGTCAGTCTCCCGCAGCACACGGATGATGAGTTCCCGTTCCGCGCCTTCGAGCGAGTTTTCCGCGGAGCCCGAATTCGGGCTCGCCTGCAGCTCGGCGAGCGGTGCTCGCAGTGCCGTCCCTTCCGTGAGAATGACGGATCGCTCGATGAAGTTTTCCAGCTCCCGAGTGTTGCCCGGCCAATGCCAATTGATCAGGGCGTCCATGGTCTCACTGGGGATCGTCTCAATGCCACGATCCATTCTGCGGGCAAACTTCTGAACAAAGTGCCGGACCAGCACCGGGATGTCCTCACGTCGCTCACGCAGAGGGGGCACGCGAATCGGGAACACGTTCAAGCGATAGAACAAGTCGCTGCGAAACTCTCTCTCGGCGACGCTCCCCGCCAAATCTCGGTTGGTAGCGGCGATCAGGCGCATATCTACCTTGGTGGTCCGCGTCCCTCCGAGCCTTTCGAACTCCTGCTCTTGCAAAACCCGCAGCAGCTTGGGCTGCAACTCGAGAGGAATCTCGCCGACCTCATCCAGGAAGAGCGTACCCGTATCAGCCAATTCCAGACGCCCGATTTTCTTGCTGATAGCCCCGGTAAATGCTCCCTTCTCGTGTCCGAATAATTCGCTTTCCAGCAGCCCGGTGGGAATCGCGGCACAATTCAAAGTCACAAAACTTCGTTCCTTACGCTTGCTGGTGCGGTGGATCGCTCGCGCGATGAGGCCCTTGCCGGTTCCGGTTTCTCCTAGAATCAGAACCGTGGCATCGCTGGCGGCGACGATCGCGACCTGATCCAGCACCCGCTGGAGTGCCGGACTCTCCCCGATGATCTCCTCAAAATCCAGCTTCGTGCGAACTTCACCCTTCAGATAGCTTGTCTCCCGTTCCCACCGGCTCCTGAGCTGTTCGATCTCGCAGGTGGCCCGCGCGTTTTCTACAGCGATGGCCAGTTGAGCGGCAACCTGGTTCAGAAGTGTCAAGTCGTCATTCTTAAAGGCGTCTGTCCGGGTGCTACCGAGGACCAGAACTCCCAGCGGACCCTTGGGCCGCAGCAAGGGAACACAACAAAGAGACTTGAGACCCTCGGCCAGCAAGCTGTCTGTCATTCCGGCGTCAAACCCTTGCATTTCGTCTTTGGTGAAAATCAGGGACTCGCGCTGGTGCAAGGCCTTGCCTCCCGGGCCTTTCGCCGCGCTGATCTCGACGTCGGCGCCCAATATCTTCCGCAGGGGAAAATCCATTGCCTGGCGGACCAACTGCCCGCTCTTCTCATCACGCAAGGAGAGGGAGGCGTATTCTTGCCGCAGAACCCGACGCAGACAGGCAGAGACCTGGGGAAAGACCTGCCGCACATCAAACTTTGTGGCCAGCACACGGCTTACCTCCATCATTACCTGCTGGCGCTTTTTCTCCTCCCGCAAGCTCTCGGAGACGCCACGGAGCGATTCTTCGAGTCTCTTTCGTTCCGTGATCTCCACAGCCACAATGCCGATTTGCGTAACCTTGCCCGTCGCCCCCTTGATGGGAATGTACTGCTCAATCCAGTGGGCGGGTTCGGTCCGGTTGGGCTGCATGAAGCTGATTTCGAGATTCAAGACGGGCTGCTGGGTGGCCAATACGCGATTGAACTGCGGCTCAACCAGTTCGGCGAAATCGCCCAGCACTTCGCGGACGCTTTTTCCCAAATGCGCTTCGGCGAGTATGCCATTCATCTCCGCCAGCGTGCGGTTGATGGCGAGAAAGCGGAAGTCGGTATCCAAAATGCAGACGCCCACCCGGGACGCGCCGAAATAAGCGGCCAACAACTGTTCGGACTCGATGAGAGATTCAGGAGCCGCCGCCGAAACCGGGTTGTTAGCCTGCGCGCGTTCCGAGTCAGCCACGGTCGCGGAGCCCTGCGGCCGGCGGGTGCTGGTGACCGCAAGACTCGAGGCGAACGCCTCGTTGAAGTTTAAGAGTGGCCAAACGCTCATGTTCTTTTCCGTCTCCGATTAATAGTTAAGCCATAGAAAACACAGCTCGAGGGGATCTCAATGTCCGAGTGTCAACACTGTCAAGAGACAGAAGATTCGACACATCCGATCTCAGCTAAGTTGAGATCCCACCAAGCCTTCGGTGGGCCAGGGTGTATTTCACGGGCAAAGACGATTCTTAGAAGCCATTGGCTGATCGCGCACTCCAATGCCTGGGGGGATCAATGCAAATGGTCTGCCGCTTGATATCAGTTTTTAAGTTATAGAAACTACAGGGCTAACCTGTATCAGTGGGCAGCCGAGTGGTGTCGGATGACTGTCGACCGATTCCGTGGACTCGACACTCCGACTGGGGTTGTGTGTTTCTTGCTGTGCCGCACAAGTCTAGGAGTACCCAAAGAGGTCAGACATGAGTATGCACCGTGGCAACTAGCTTAGCAGCTAGTCCGGGAATCCAGCGGGACTAATGTTCAGCTTTTTCATCTTCGAGTAGAGGGTGGGGCGTTTCATTCCCAGCCTATTGGCTGCACCCGATGCACCCCCTATCACTCCGCCCGCCTGTTTCAGCGCTTGAAGGATGAGCTCGCGCTCGACCTCTCGGGACACCTTGCCAGAAGACAACTTCGCGTTACTTCTCAGTTCCCCAAGCGGAACCCTCAGGACCGATGAGGTCGTCAAAATTACGCATCGCTGAATCAGGTTTTGCAGTTCTCTGATGTTCCCCGGCCAGCCCCAATTCAGAAGAGCTTCCATTGCTTCGGCAGGAATAGTCGTAATCGACTTCTTCTCTTCACTTGCGTATCTGGATACGAAGTAACGCACCAGGGCAGGAATGTCACTTTTTCTCTCTCGCAGAGGGGGAACGTAAATCGGAAAGACATTGAGTCTATAAAACAGGTCTTCGCGGAAGCGACCTTCGGCGATACTCCGATGCAAGTCCTGATTTGTGGCAGCGATCAACCGGACGTCGACTTTTACGGTCCGGTTACTGCCGAGCCTTTCGAATTCCCTGTCCTGCAGCACCCGTAATAACTTCGGCTGAATTACACCCGGAAGATCCCCTACCTCATCCAATAGCAGAGTTCCTCTGTCAGCCAGTTCCAATCGACCGACGTGCTTATTGATTGCCCCGGTGAATGCTCCCTTTTCGTATCCGAATAGCTCGCTTTCCAACAAATCTGTCGGAATCGCGGTGCAGTTGATGCTGACAAACTTATTGTCGGCCCGCTGGCTGAGTCGATGCACTGCGCGTGCCACTAACTCCTTGCCCGTACCTGTTTCGCCAAGCAGCAGCACCGTCGCGTCAGTTGCAGCTACCGTCCTCACCTGTCGTAGCACTTCTTGTAGAGGCGCGCTACTCCCTACCATTTCCTGGAAGGCTTCGTCCCCACTCGCGAAATCCCGCAGGTCAAAATCCTGGGGTTCTGGTTCGAGCCTCGGCGCTGCGGCCGAGGCGGTTTGGGAGCAATCGGTCAGCGCTGTATGCCCATTGGATGAAAGCGTGGTGTCCAGAAGCTGAGCGATTATCGCAGCCGTACGACGCAAGAACTCAAGGGTGGCGTTCGTCTTGGGAATGATATGCAAACTGCCAAAGCCTATTGCTCCCAGCTTGTTACGACGTGTGGTCAAGGGAAAGACATAGTAAGTACGAACCCCGAGTCGGCGAAGCGACTGCAGGAAAGCGGGCAACTTGGGCTCGGTATCCAAATCTTGCACAAGTACGGATCGTTGGTTCTTCCAGACCCATCCGCTTGCACAAGCGTGCGCGGGAAGGCATTCGGATCTGCTCTCCGCCTCCCCCGCCTTGCAAACGTTCAGGCGAACGTTTTCCGCACTTGGATCGTGGAGGCCCCATGTGACCACGTCAAAATTCAAGGCATGATGCAGGCGGAGTGCCAGTGCAGGGAAAAAAGCCTCTATCGCGCGCTGACTAAGTGCAAACTGTGCCAGATTAAGTAAATTGAGATACTGGCTGACTGTCAGATCTGAGGAATGAACGGAATCAAACGCAAGTCCTNNCCGCTGCTGCCGTCGTAGTCAACGAAGCCCAGCTTTCTGAACCGATTCATGAAAAAACTGACCCGCGACCGGGTTGTGCCCACCATCTCGGCCAAAGTCTCCTGACTGATCTTCGGGATTACCGTCTCCGGGACGCCCGCTTTGCCGAAATGAGCCAGCAACAGCAGAACCCGAGCCAGTCGCTTTTCGCTGGAATTGAAGAGTTGGTCGACTAGGTCTTCTTCGTAGCGGATGTTCCGTCCCAATAGATAGCCTACGAACATATCGGACAAGGCGTGTTCGCGGTGGAGAACCTCCATCATCGCCTTCTTCTCTATCCGCAGAAGGCTGCAATCTGTCATGGCCGCAGCAGAAGCCATGCGGAGTGCCTGGCCGGCCAGGCAACCCTCGCCGAAAAAGTCGCCTTCACTCAATATGCCGATGGTTGCTTCCTTGCCGCTGTCGGACACGACCGTGAGTCGGACTTTGCCCTCCTGGATATAAAACACGGCGTCCGCTGCGTCGCCCTGCGCGAGGATCGTTTGCTTCCGGAGAAAGAGCACGGCGGTCCTGCCCTGGCCGATGGTGGCGAGGAATTTCTTAGGATCGAAATCGAGCTTTTTCTTCGTGGATGTGGTCGCTGCTATCAATAGGTTCTCCCAAACAGAGAGCTATACTCTCGAATTATCCAAGAAGGGGCTGCCCCAAGACTGTGCACTTTTGCTCACATTTGGGTTTACGGCCGGAACCGAGTGCGGGGTATCTAGGACTGTTTAGATTCTTGGAAATCGCAGGCCCGGCAGAATTTCCTGGCCCCTCGCAGGCTAAACCTTCTTCAGCCGCGGTTGTCCGAGTCTCATACGACCGTCTGTATCCCACTTGACCACCGCGTCGTCTTCGTTCGCTCGCTCAACCGTGCCGAATTTCCCGGTCGGCTTTCCGAAGTCGCCTAAACCTTCGACGCGATCTCCAGGATTCAGTTCCTGGTCGGTGGCATAAGACTCGGCGAGCGGTGGCCTCCTCGCGCGTTCGGAGTCAGGAGTGGCGCCGCGGTGCGACAGGGGTGGTTGCGGAGCCTTGGGCAGTATGGGCTTTGGTTCTTTGCCGTTATGGGTCATTGCTTTACGGTGTTTCCTTCCACGGAGCGGAGCAAGGGGATTACGCAGTGTCCTGGATTTGTCTCCACTATCCGCTACAGCATAGGCTCGGGAGAATAGCTCGGCTGGTCCAAACTGCACGGTTCTGACATTAATAATTCTTGCTGGAGGCGGTCCTCGAACCGGCCCTCGGTCGAGCGCCCCCCCGGATCGCGGCTTGCCGAGCGGCCGTGCCGTTGCCCGACCTCTGGTAGTCGAAGATTGACTGTTCGCTGTCTCGCTGGCGCAGTTCAATGGGGCGGCTGTCGGGTTCAGAAATTCCATCTTGACGGAAACGGGCGGATGAATTCCAATTCATCTTGTCATTTCCACCAAGTGCCTGCTGATCCATCAAGTTGCGACTGAATCGCAACACAAAGGGTAGGGAGATTCGGCATGCAAAGTGTCGCTGTCGTTGCGACTGAGTCGCAACTTGGAAGGTCGGAAAACGCCACCGCAATCACCCGACCGTCCCTGATGAAAGAACTGGCTCGGCGGGGAGTGCGCATGACCGCGCAGAGACGCCTGCTGGTCGGTATCATTCAGGACTCGCCTCGGCATCTGGATGCGGCCACGCTGCTCGAGCTCGCCAAGCAGCGGGATCCCGGCATCGACCGCGCTACGGTCTATCGAACCATCGCCTTGCTCAAGGAGCGGGGATTGATCGATGAGTTGGACCTGATGCACATCGAGGGCGAGAAGCATTACTACGAGGCGAAGACGAATCGGGACCACGGCCACATGGCTTGTTTCCGCTGCGGTGCCATCATGGAATATGCGAGTTCGTCTTTTGAGAGACTGAAGCAAGAGATTGCCAAGCAGAGCGGGTTTCACATCCGGGTGGTACGGCTCGAAGTAGGTGGATTCTGCAAACGCTGTGGAAAAGCTGCCAGCTAGGCAGTTTTATGGGAACTAGATGCGACTCGGTCGCAACTACAGGTTTGGAAACAAAGGTCTCTTAGTAAAAGCGCAAGAAACTTAAGGATGGTTGGAAGATTGAAGAACGGTCCCCACGGCAAAACCTTTTCGCGAAGGGCCGTGGGGACCGAAATCGACAACCCGACGGGCTGACGACCGGAGTGATTATACGGGAGCTAGCCAAGGGTTTCTAAGGAGAAACGCACGATGGCTGGTGCCCAGAATAATGGTGTCTTTGGATTACTTCGTTTGCCCTTAAACTGCTTCGGGCGTATCGCCCTATCTCTTGCTTTCGTATTGCTCACGCTCTCCGCCATTGTGTCCTGGGCGGGCGCTGGCGGGAGTGTCTCCGGCACAGTGAGAGATGCAAGCGGCGCGGTGCTTCCGAAGGCGACGGTGACCGCCGCCAATATCGACACCCGAGTCCGGCAGACGGTGCAAACCGATGACAAGGGTTTCTATGCGTTCCCCAGCCTTCCCGTCGGTCACTACGACCTCGAAGTCCAGGGCGCGGCCCTTCGCCCCTATCGCCGAGCGGGGATAGTGATCGACGCCAATAGTCGATTGACCGTGGATGCGGTGCTCAAGGTCGGATCAAAAGGCGACGTGGTCACGGTCACCGAAAACCAGCTGCACGTTGAGACCACCAGCACCCAGATCGGGGAGGTCATCACCGGCGAACAGATGGCAGGCGTGCCGCTCAATGGACGAAGTTTCACCGACCTGCTCGCCCTCCAGCCCGGCGTCGCTCCCGTCACCTCCGTCACCTCCGACACCGTGCAGGATGTGGGGGCGAGCGTGCTTTCTCCCTCCGGCGATCTGAATCCTGGCACCATCTCCATCAACGGCCAGCGGGAATTTGCCAACAGCTTCCTGGTGAATGGGAGCGATGTCGAAGAGGATGTCAACATGGGCGCCGCCATCATCCCCAATCTGGACTCGATCGCCGAGTTCCGCATTCTCACCAATAACTTTGACGCCGAATATGGTGAGTTCAGCGGAGGCCAGATCAACGTCGTCACAAA
>PKYX01000106.1:12008-13273 GCA_003132825.1 Acidobacteriaceae bacterium | reverse complement strand
TTCGGCATGGAGGCGCTGTTTCGCCAGGTGGGCATCTACTCGAGCGTGGGACAGCTCTACCAGCCCGTGGATATGGACACGTTGCTCTACTATAAGGAAGCCAAAGACGGCCAGATCCTTGAGGAAGGCATCACCGAAGCCGGTTCCATCAGCTCGTTTATCGCCGCCGGAACCGCCTATTCCAATCACGGAATCAACACCATCCCGTTTTTTATCTACTACTCCATGTTCGGCTTCCAGCGCATCGGCGACCTCATCTGGGCCGCCGCCGACCAGCGGACCCGCGGCTTCCTGGTGGGGGGCACGGCGGGACGCACCACGCTAGCCGGCGAGGGCCTGCAGCACCAGGACGGTCACAGCCACGTGATTGCGCTGTCGGTACCGAATGTCTTCGCCTACGATCCGGCGTTTGCCTACGAGATTGCCATCATTCTCCAGGATGGCATCAAGCGGATGTACGTCGACCAGGAGTCTATCTTCTATTACCTCACCGTCACCAACGAGCCTCTGCCCATGCCGCCCATGCCCGAAGGCGAGGGCGTCCGGGAGGGCATTCTGAAGGGCCTGTACCGCTACAAGCCTTCGGGGAAAAAGGACGCGGCGCTGCGCGCCCAGCTGTTTGGCAGCGGGACCATCATGTATGAGGTGCTCAAGGCGCAACAGATTCTCGAAGAAAAGTACGGCGTTGCCGCCGACGTTTGGAGCGTTACCAGTTACAAGCACCTCTACCGCGATGGCAACGACTGCGAACGCTGGAACATGCTGCATCCGAGTGAGACTCCGCGGGTTCCCTTTGTCACCCAGCAACTTAAAGATGCACCCGGCGTCTTCGTGGCGGCATCGGATTACATGAAAGTGCTGCCCGAGTCGATTGCGCAGTGGGTACCACGGCGGCTGGTGGCGCTCGGTACCGACGGCTTCGGGCGCAGCGAGAACCGGGCCGCGTTGCGCGACTTCTTCGAGGTGGACGCCAAGCACGTCGTGCTGGCCACCTTGAGCGCGCTGGCCCGCGAAAAACAAATCAAGCAGGAAACCGTCCAGCAAGCCGTCGAGGAGCTGGGCATCAATCCGGAGAAGCTGAATCCGGCGATCAGCTGAACGCGTCGCGAACGGGTCGGGACGCCCGCAGGCCAAGTTCTGGAAACGCCCGCCGCACGCGCATCGACAGGGACAGGGAGACAGGTTACGTGATTGAATTCAAACTACCGGAGCTGGGCGAAAACATAGCGCAGGGCGATCTGGTACGCCTGATGATTTCGCTCGGC
>PKYX01000106.1:0-11982 GCA_003132825.1 Acidobacteriaceae bacterium | reverse complement strand
CGGCGGCGCCTCCCCCGGCCGAGAATCCGCCCGCTCCTCCTCCGCCCGTCCCTGCCCCCCGGTCGGCGGCGGCCGTCTCCGGCCCCAGTGAATTCAAGATGCCCGAACTCGGCGAGAACATCTCGCAAGGCGATCTGGTGCGGCTGATGATTGCTCCCGGCGCGAAGGTCTCTGAGGGCCAGCCCGTCATGGAACTCGAAACCGACAAGGCGGTCGTCGAAGTCCCCTCCTCGGTGAACGGGGTGGTGAAGGATGTGCTGGTCAAAGAAGGGGAAAAAGTAAAAGTCGGCCAGGTGATCTTTACTCTCGAAGGCGGAGCCAGCGCGCCTCCCCAGCCGGCGAACTATGCTCCCGTCGAACACAGTTCCGGGCAGCAGGGGGCGCGCCTGGCATTCCAGGCGGCCATGCGAGCCGAAGGAAAAACGGAAGAACAAGCGCTGCCTCCCGATCTGCCCCCGCCCCCCGAGGAAACGTTCCGCATGCCGGCGCAACTGGGCAAGGTGGCAGGCGTCGAACATCGCGAACCGGTTCCCGCCGCGCCCCACGTGCGGCGCCTGGCCCGGGAATTGGGCGTCGACATTCACTCGGTCCAGGGAACGGGCCCGGGCGCTCGCATCAGCAAGGATGACGTAAAGGCCCATGCCAAGACCCTGATCACCTCCGCCACGGCCGCGCTCGGGGCGTCGCCCGGCGCGCGCTTTGCCGAGCCCGCCTTGCCCGACTTCTCCAAATGGGGAAAAATCGAGCGCGTCTCCATGCGGGGTGTGCGCCGTAAGACGGCCGAGCATCTCCGCGAAGCCTGGAACACCATTCCCCACGTCACCCAGCAGGATCACGCCGACATCACCGAACTCGAGCAATTGCGGGCGCGCTTTGCTCCGCGAGCCGCCGAAGCCGGTGGAAAAATGACCGTGACCGCCATCGCCCTGAAAGTCTGCGCTTCCGCCCTCAAGATCTTTCCCCAGTTCAACGCCAGCATTGACATGGCAAAAGAGGAAATCGTCTATAAGCAGTACATCAATATCGGGGTTGCGGTCGATACCGACCGTGGCCTGCTGGTGCCCGTGGTGCGTGACGTCGATAAGAAAAACATCGTGGAGCTGGCCGCCGAATTGACCCAGTTCTCGAAAAAGGCGCGCGAAAAGAAACTTACGCCGGCCGAGATGGAAGGCGGCACTTTCACCATCACCAACCTGGGCGGCATCGGCGGCACCGGTTTTTCGCCCATCGTGAACCATCCCGAGGTCGCGATTCTGGGGCTGTCGCGCTCGAGCATGGCCCCCTGGTGGATCGATGGCAAGTTCGAGCCGCGGCTGGTGTTACCGCTCTCGCTCTCTTACGACCACCGTCTGATTGATGGCGCCGACGCCGCGCGCTTCCTGCGCTGGATCGCCGAAGCCATCGAGCAACCGTTCTTATTGTCGGTGCAGGGCTAGGACGTGGCGCCCCCTTCGCGGCGGCGCTCCGAAGCGAACAACCATCATGGCCGAAACCTCCAATTTGCATATCGCAGTCGTCGGGGGAGGCCCGGGTGGCTACGCGGCCGCATTCCTGGCCGCTGATCTGGGCATGAGAGTCACCCTGATCGACCCGGAATTGAATCCCGGCGGGGTGTGCCTCTACCGCGGCTGCATCCCTTCGAAGGCCTTGCTGCACGTGGCCAAGCTGATTGATGAGTCGCGCCACGCCAGCCAGTGGGGCGTCGAGTTCGCCGCACCTAAAATCGATCTGGCCCGGCTGCGCTCCTTCAAGGACGGTGTGATCAAGAAACTCACCGGCGGCCTAGGCCAGCTGTCCAAGCAAAGAAAAGTCGAGTACATCCAGGCGCGAGCGGCATTTGAGGACTCGAATACGTTACGCCTATCGCGAGCCGCGGGCGGCGAGGACTCGCTCCGCTTCGACCGCATCATTCTCGCGACCGGCTCGCGACCGGCGGCGATTCCGAGCCTCCAACTCGACAGCCCGCGCATGATGGATTCGACAAGCGCCCTCGATTTGAGTGAGGTCCCCGGCACCCTACTGGTGATTGGCGGGGGTTACATCGGTCTGGAGCTGGGCACGGTGTACGCCGCGCTGGGCTCGAAGGTCTCGATCGTCGAGATGCTGCCGGGTCTATTGCCGGGCGCCGACCGCGACCTGGTGCTTCCCTTGCACAAGCGGATGGAAAAAATCTTCGACTCCATTTTGCTCAATACCACCGTGGCGGCGGTGAAAGCAGAAGCGAACGGCATTCGCGTGACCTTCAAGCCTGTAGAGGCGCAGCCGGCTGCGCCCCAAACCCCGACCGCGGTGCCGCAGACGGAAAGAGTCTTCGACAAGGTTCTGGTCTCGGTCGGACGCAAACCCAATTCCGACATTCCCGGCCTGGAGAAGACGCAAGTCAAAGTCGGGCCGCGCGGCTTCCTCGAGGTCAACCAGCAATTGCAGACCGATGATCCCGCCATCTACGCCATCGGCGACGTGGTCGGAGAACCCATGCTCGCGCACAAAGCCTCGCACCAGGGCCGGACCGCCGCCGAAGCCATTGCCGGCCGCAAGGTCGCCTTCGAACCGAACGCCATTCCGGCGGTGGTTTTTACCGATCCAGAAATCGCATGGTGTGGTCTCACCGAGACGCAAGCGCAAAAGGAAAACCGCGAAATCAAAGTTGCCAAGTTTCCCTGGGCTGCTTCCGGCCGCGCCCTCACCCTCGACCGTCCCGAAGGCATGACCAAGCTCCTCATCGATCCCGCGAGCGAGCGCGTGTTGGGAGTTGGAATCGTCGGAGTCGGCGCCGGCGACTTAATTTCCGAAGGAGTGCTTGCCATCGAAATGGCGGCCACGGCCAAAGATGTCGCGCTCACCATCCACCCCCATCCCACGCTCTCTGAAACCATCATGGAATCGGCAGAAGTGTTCTTTGGAACCGCCACCGATATCTATCGCCCGAAGCCGCGCTGAGTCGGGCCCGGATTTTCCACCCTCTCGCCCTGCCCATGCCGGACTTGCAGGCGGCCGCACCCGCAAGGCGTTCCAGGGGTCGGCGCTTGGCCTGGAGGCGTATGATGCCTCTCGCCGCAACTTCAATTCACCAGGAGAGCAGAATGAAACGAATCTATGGGCTGGCGATTTTCGCGCTGTTGCTGACGCCGGCGTTGTTCGCGCAGGAGCACTACAGCCAGGGTCCGGTTTGGCGAGTCTCCACGGTTCGGGTGAAGCCCACTCACATGGACGAATATCTGGCCACTCTGCAACAGTCCAGCAAGCCCCTTCTCGAGGAAGAAAAGCGTCAGGGCGTGATTGTTGATTACAAGTTCTTCATTAAGGAAACCAAGCACGATCCCCAGGACTGGGACGTCTGCTTGGCCATCGAATACAAAAATCATGCTGCCCTGGACGGCCTGGATGCCAAGTACGAATCCATTCGAGACAAGGTGCTCGGTGGCAAGCAGCCAGCCCAACAGCTGGCGGAAAAGCGCGAGGAAATCCGCGAAACGGTCAGTTCGGATCTGCTGCAGGAAATCTTCCTCAAGTAGCAACCCTGCAGCCGCGGATGGCTCAGCTCCGGTTTTGCGATGGCAAGCGGCGAGCCCACCATTGCAGCATCTTGTGGGTTGGCCAATAGACCGCCAGCGGCACTACCACCAGATATGCCGTCAGATAGACCAGTCCGGGCACGGTGTGCTGTTGGCGCAGGAACAATCCGCGAGCCCAGTTCACATCGAACTGCGGCCGCCAGAAGTAATTGAGCGGGACGACGACCCAGGTCACCAGGGTTTGGTACTTCCATCCGCGCCGGTCGTAGCCCAGCTGCCAAATGGCCCACAGCAGCAGCGCGGGCATCACCACATGAAACAGGCTCAGCCCGCGGACGAACCCAGACAGGTGGGGATCAAAAAGGTATTCGGTGCCGCCAATGAAGTGTCTGCCGGTCAGCAACGCTCCCGTTAGATCGATGATGTAGAGCGTCTGAAACACCAGCAATCCGGCGGCTTGCCAGGAAAATAGCAAACGACTCTCCAGCCAGAGCGCAGCCAGTACGAACAAGTTTCCGAGATCGCAAAAGTACAGAAAGTTCTGGGTTCCGTACTGCTTCCAGTAAACCGGCACCCATACCGCGACCCACACGCTCCACGCGACCTTCATCCAGAGCGGCAGGCGCATGGCGGTCATTGTATCCGCGCGCACTCCGGCACCTCTTATTTGGACCCCCCGGCAAGCCCTGACTCCTCCCAATAGTACCTCAGTAACTTGCTGGAGCTGATGGGCTTACCTACGATGGCCGAGTATGAGCTATCGAGCACTATTGTTCTGTACGGACGAGAAAACAGCGCCCGTGGTCGCGAGAATCCTCAGCGAATTGGAGTTTGCGGTGGAATCTTGCCGCGAGCCCTTCGCCGCCGTCAAGCTGCTGACCGCGGACCATTTTGACGCTCTGCTCGTCGATTGCGATGATGAGCGGAACGCCGCCCTGCTGTTCAAGAGCGCGCGCAATTCGGAACTGAATCACAGCTCGCTGGCCGTCGCGCTGGTCGAGGGGCAGGCGGGGATTGCGCGGGCATTCCGCTTGGGAGCCAACCTGGTTCTGGCCAAACCGATCAACGTCGAACAGTCGAAGGGCACGTTGCGAGTGGCGCGCGGCCTGCTGCGCAAAGCGGAGGCGGCCAAACCTGCGGCCGCAGAAGCATCGCCCGAACCGCTGCTGCCGCCGGCCGCGGTCCCTCGAGATTCCTTGTTCGCGCCGGCTGCGGTCGAGGCCGCGTCGCATCTGAGGTTGGCCCCGGTGCCGGCGCCAACGATTGATACCTTCGCTGCGGTCGCGAATGCCCCCTTGCAGCTGGAGGTCGAAGCGGAACCGGTTCCGCCACTCGGAGCAGAAGAAGCGGCATTGCTTGAGTCCATGCCGGCTCCGGTCGCTCCGCAGTCGGCTATAAGTTCCGAGGCAGCGAAGGGATATGCGTGGCAACCTTCCGCGAAGTCCCTCCCAGAGGCAGTACCGGCTCCGGCTCCGAGCGTCACCGCCCTCGCGAAGGCCGGCGGCATCACACCGGCGATCGATCGACCGCCAGCTTCTGAGAACAGCCGAGAGGCCGCCCCCGCGAAGGCGAGCGGCTCTGAGACCCGTGGCCTGTCCTTCGGCAAGAGTGCGGCGACCGCCGCTGCACCGGCCAAGGAAATTCCGACTCCCGTCTTAGATCTGTATGAGACCAAGCCGCTCCCGCCCTCGACGCGGGCAGCCGCGGCACCGGCGAGCCAGAAAGCTCGTGACAGCAAGTCCCAGGCCGCCTCCAGAAAGTCCTCGGCCCGATCGTCGGCTACGCCCGTCCCCGGGTCCAGCGCATTTTCGGCGGACGAAGAAGATGCCGGGCCGGCACCCTCGGGCGAAGAAAGCAACCCGAAAAATCTCATCATCGCCGCCGTGCTGGTGCTCGGCTTGGCCGCCTCCGGCTACTATGCATGGCCCCGGCTGCAGCCGGCCCTGCTGAGCCTGCCCATCGTGCAGAAATACTTGGGCTCGCCGCAGTCCGGAGTTTCGGCTCCGGTTTCGCCTGCCGTTCCCGCTCCGGCCGCCGCGTCGCTCGCGGGCGGCTACGAGCCGCCGCCCTCGGCCTCTGACAGCGGCGCCACCGAAGCCCCGGCAACCCCGGTCGAAACTGGCCGAGCGGCGGGACCGGTAGAACCAGATCCGGCCGCATCCGCTGCGGCCAGCGCGGCGCCCGGACAGCGGATCGCGGCGGCGCACTCTTCGGCCGCACCCGGGAGAGCTCCGAAGTCGATCCTGGTCAAGGATGACCGCAAGAAGAACTCCGCACTCCAGCCGGGAGGCGCGCAGCCGAAGGCTCCGGCGCCGCTTGAGATCGCCTCGAGTTCGGGGGACAAGGCCATCGCCGGAATCGTCGCGGTGGCGGGCACTGGCCCCAATCCGGTTCTCAAAACCGTCCACGTGTCGCAGGGCGTCTCGAATGGTCTGCTGATCAAGCGGGTTGCACCGCTCTACCCGACACTCGCCCTACAGATGAGAGTGGCCGGCACGGTCGAACTCGAAGCCACCATCAGCAAGGATGGCAGCACGGCGAACGTGCAGGCGCTCAAGGGCGATTCCCTGCTGAGACAAGCGGCGGTGAATGCCGTCCGCCAGTGGAAATACAAACCCTATCTTCTCGACGGCCAACAGGTCGAGATTGTGACCCAAATCACGGTCAACTTCGTCCTTCCGCAATAGTCCAAAGGGAAGTTTTCGGCGCCGGGAGCAACCGTCCTCGCGCTTTTTTTTGTCGGGCCGAGCGAGCCCGCTCGCGCGCGTCACCTGAGAGGCGGCCCTTTCCTCTGCGTTATAATCAAGGGATGTCTACTCACAGAAATTCTCCATAGTGAGGCGACAGGACCCGCCCATGGACTTCAAACTCATCAGCGACTACCGCCCGCGGGGCGATCAGGGTACGGCGATCGAATCCCTTACCCGGGGCTTGTGGGACGGCGAACAGCACCAGGTGCTGCTCGGAGTGACGGGATCGGGCAAGACCTACACCATGGCCAAGGTCATCGAGCGGTTAAACCGCCCGGCGCTGGTCATGGCTCATAACAAGACCCTGGCGGCGCAGCTCTACCATGAATTCAAGAACTTTTTCCCGCACAACGCGGTGGAATATTTCGTCTCCTACTACGATTACTATCAGCCGGAAGCCTACGTGCCTGCCGCCGATCTCTACATTGAAAAGGAAGCCACCATCAATGATGAACTCGACAAACTGCGGCTCTCCGCCACGCGCTCGCTGTTTGAGCGACGCGACTGCCTGATCGTCGCCTCGGTGAGCTGTATCTATGGCTTGGGCTCTCCCGAGGCCTATTACGGCATGATGCTGTTCCTCGAGAAGGGTCAGAAAATCAAGCGCGAGGATATTACCCGAAAGCTGGTGGATATTCTCTACGAACGCACCGACGGAGACTTTCGCCGCGGCACCTTCCGGGTGCGTGGCGATGTGATCGAGATTTTCCCCACCTACGACGATATGGCGTATCGCGTGGAGTTATGGGGAGACGAAGTCGAAGCGCTCTCCCAGATCGATCCGCTGTTTGGCACGGTGAAGCAGAAATACGTCCGTCTGCCGATCTATCCCAAAACACATTACGTGATGAAGGAAGAGACGCGCTCGCAAGCGGTCGCGACCATCAAGGAAGAACTGTCCTGGTGGGAAGCGGAACTGGAGAAGCAAGGACGCCTGGTCGAAGCCCAGCGGGTGCATCAGCGCACCATGTTTGATCTGGAAATGATCAAATCCATGGGGTTTTGTCACGGCATCGAAAATTACTCGCGCCACTTCACCGGACGTTTGCCGGGCGAACCGCCGCCCACGCTGCTGGACTATTTTGCGCGCGACTATCTGCTGTTCATCGACGAATCGCACCAGACCGTGCCGCAATTGCACGGCATGTACCACGGCGACCGCTCGCGGAAGGAAACGCTCGTGGAGTACGGATTTCGTCTGCCCTCGGCGCTCGATAACCGCCCGCTGACGTTTGAGGAATTCGAGCACCGCATGAACCAGATGATCTACGTCTCGGCGACTCCGGGACCCTACGAGATGACCAAGTCGGCGGGGGTGGTGGTCGAGCAGATCATTCGGCCCACCGGCTTGGTCGATCCTCCGGTCGAAGTGCGGCCGGTGAAAGGACAGATTGACGATTTGCTGCATGAAATCCGCGAGCGGGTGTCTCGTGGCGAGCGCGTGCTGGTCACCACCTTGACCAAGCGCATGGCCGAAGATCTGGCCGAGTATTACGCCGAGGTGGGGGTCAAATGCCGTTACATGCACTCGGAGATCGAGACTCTGGAGCGGGTGAAGATTCTCCGCGACCTGCGCAAGGGCGAATTCGATGTGCTGATCGGAATCAATCTGTTGCGCGAGGGATTGGACCTGCCGGAAGTATCCCTGGTGGCGATTCTCGACGCCGACAAGGAGGGTTTCCTGCGCTCGGCCGGATCGCTGATCCAGACCATCGGCCGTTGCGCCCGCAACCTGAACGGCAGGGCGATTCTTTATGCCGACCGTCGGACCGACTCGATGAAAAAAGCCATGGGTGAAACCGACCGCCGGCGCGCCATTCAAGAAGCCTACAACCAGGCCAACGGGATCACGCCGGAATCGATCGTACGGCCGCTCGAGATGTCGCTCGCGGGCATTGTCGCCGCCGACTACACCGACTTAACCGGCGAAGCGGAGGGCATTCCGGAGTTCAAGTCGCAGGAAGAGCTGGACGCCTATGTCGTCAAACTGGAGAGCGACATGCGGGAGGCCGCCCGGCGGTTTGAGTTTGAGAAGGCGGCGAAACTCAGGGATACGATCAAGGAGCTCAGAACCAAGGAGTTCTTGTTCGCCTAAGACGCTCTGCTGCGCCTGCCCGGGCGCCGGCAAGACAAAGCAGAAAACCGACCCGCTAGGAACTCGCTCCCGCGCTCTGGGATTTGGCCCTGCTTTCTCCGGCCGTCTGTCGTTCCACCACTTTGAGTTCTTTCTCGAGCGAGGAGAAGCGCTGCATCACCTCGTGCATACGCAGGGACATATTGCGAATGGTCTCGATCTGCGAGCGCGCGGCTGCAGAAAGCGGCTCGGGGTCGAGCAGGAGCAGCTCGGAATTGCCGAGCACCGAAGTGAGCGCGTTATTGAGGCTGTGGCGCATTTCGAGCATGTAAGTGCCCAAGGCGGCCTGATGCTGCAAGTGAGCGCCAGCTCGTTCCACGCGTTTGAGACGGTCCATCATCTCGGAGCGCCGCAGGCTTTCGGTCACAATCAACACCAGCGCATCCAACCAGCCCTCGTGCTGGCGCAGCACCATGACGCGGGGATGGGTCTCCCGCACATCACGCACGGTGCGGCCGTCGTCAGAGACCAGCAGGACAGGCTGTCCGGCGGGTTCGAGGGCTCGGAGCGCGGGCGCGAGGCCTCCCGCACGCACCGCACCGACAATGGCCACGGCGAAGGTATCCGGATCCATGCCCTGGCACAGATCCCCTCTCATCAGGGTGAAGGCCGGAGTGCTGCGCTCGGACTGCCAGCGGCCAGTAATGGCTCCAGAAAAGTCCGGGTCGTCGGAAATGATCAATACCGTGGACTGGTCCAAGTTCCCCATCTCCGTTTCAATCGTGGTCGCGGCCTAGGCCTGGTCGTCATCCTCAAGATTCAGGTCATCGCCTGCGGCAGGATCATGCGAGTCCGCGCCTGCCGCCGCGGCCTTGGCGCGAGCCGGAGAAGGCACCGTTTTCTCGGATTCTTGCCCGGCGCCGGGCAGAAGCGCGGCCTCGACGACTGCGCGTAGATCCACCAGCAGGCGGAGGGGTTGGCCGAAAGCGTACTCCGCTTGAAACATGAGCTTCCACGACTGGCAGATCATGCGCAGCCGGTCGACCGGCTCATGGGCCGAGAAGTCTGCCTTGCGGCAATCGAGCGTGGTGACGCCCCGCAGATCGAGGTCCCGCAGGCCATCCAGGATGGCGTTGAGGTCCTGATGCATCAGGCGGAAAAATGCGCGCCGCATCAAGAAGTTGAAGCGGGTGAACGCCCCGAGCGTGACGGGCGCAAAGTAACCCTCTCCGCCAGCTGCCTTGAGCTTTCTGCCGGTCTCGAGAATGCCGCTCCTGAATACTTCTTCCAGGCTTTCACAAGCGTTCGCCGCCCGGACAAGGTCCTCGAGCGGTTCGAGGCTCGCCGCCCCACCGTCCCCTGTGCCGAGCACCGGCTCGAGGATGCGGGCCACAAACTCCAGAGTTACCTCGTGATCTTCAAGCGGCGAGGGGGCGCAAACGGAAAACAGCTGAACCGCCAGAAAATCAACCTTATCGCGGTCGGAATCATCGTGCGCCGGCTTGCGCAAGTAGTGCAGGAGGGCGGTGCGCAGGGCTTTTTCGTCGGCCAGACGGCTGGTCTGCAGAAACTGGCGCATTTGATGCACGGGAATGCGCTGGTCGGCATCCTTAAGCCAGAGGCGGGCCACTTCGATCGAATCTGGCTGGGGGTGGTCGCCGCCCACTGCGAGCTCGGTCGAGGGCTGGAGGTCGATGGTGAACTCCCGGGCCAGGTTGGTATAGAGCGAATACAACAGCTGCGCCGAGCTCCATTCGGCGGTCAATTCACTCGTCGAAGGCAGAGTCATGATTTTATGATCCAGTTGGTGACCGGGCGAATAAAGCGGGCAGCCACCGCCGTACGTCCAGAGTTGTATTGCACCGCCACCACGCAGGCTTCGGCATCGAGCGTGCCATCGGAATTACGCAAGCGCAGCGTATCGGCGAATTCCAGAGGCAGCTTGGAGGCGAACAGCACCTCGTGCGGCGTGCCAAACTCGATCACCGTGCTTTCACTGAAAGCATTGCCCTCTCCCGCCACGCGGGTCAATTGCACCGGGATTCTTACCGGAGTCGCCTCGGGAAAGAACTTCGCCAGCTTGGCGGTTGTGCTTTCTTGGGAGGAGCGTGCGCGAGCGGCGCCCTGTCTGAGCACGGCATACCTCGATTTTCCAAAAAATTCAACGCAGCCTGGGGCCCCCGAAAGTCCGCCGGTTAGCGTAACTTGGGGAGCCGGGCCAGACCGCATCGCAGGGAAACATGCACGGGAACCGCCAAAGTGACCCCCCGGCAACCAGCCGTCTATGCTATTGACTGCTATAGGACTAATAGCTCGAAGCCCGACGAGGGCGAGCTGCCGCGGAGTCTCGTGTCTCATAATGAAACAGCGTCTCAGGAGATAACGAATCAGCCCGGTTCGGGTTATCGATTTCCGGTCAGCGATCGTCGGTTCGCTCTGGGGCCGGACTCCGCCTAGGCAGTCCGGGGGCTCGGCCGAGGACAGGCCCGCCTACTGCAGTGCTTGGCTCGGGGTCGGCAGTCCCTGACGGATTCCGATGTTGTAGCGCTTGAGCTTGCGATAGAGGGTGGCGCGGCTAATACCGAGCATTTTGCCGGCTCGGGCCTTGTCGCCCTGCACCTGTTCAAAAACCCGCTGGATGGTGGTGCGTTCGATATCTTCCAGATCGGTCGAGGTAAGTCCAGGAGACGGGGAGCTGGCTTCGGGATAGAGGGCCGGCGAAGCGGAGGCAATGCCGGGCGGCAAGTCATTGACGTCAATGATCCGCCGATCTCCGAGGGCGACCGCCCGCTCGATCGAATTCTCCAGTTCGCGGACATTTCCCGGCCAGTCGTACTGCAGCAGGCACTTCATGGCGGCGTGGGTGATCTGGATCGAGTCTCCCGGGGCGTAGCGTTCGAGAAACCATTGGGTGAGCACGGGGATATCGGACCGGCGCTCGCGCAAGGTCGGCACGTACACCGTGACCACGTTCAGGCGGAAGTAGAGATCCTTGCGGAAAGTGCCCTTCCGGTACTCGACCTCGAGTTCGCGGTTGGTAGCGGCAATCACCCGGACGTCGACTTTCACTTTCTGGTTGCTGCCGACCGGGCGAACTTCTTTCTCCTGCAGCACGCGCAGCAATTTGGGCTGGAGACCCAAACCCAAATCGCCGATTTCATCGAGAAACAGCGTTCCGTCCTCGGCGGCTTCGAACTTGCCCTTCCTGACCGTGACGGCTCCAGTGAAAGCTCCTTTTTCGTGTCCGAACAGTTCGCTCTCCAGCAAGGCTTCCGGTATCGCCCCGCAGTTGATGGCGACAAACGGCTTGTCGGCTCGCAAGCCGTTGGCGTGAATGGCGCGGGCTACGAGCTCTTTGCCGGTTCCGCTCTCGCCNNCGGCTTTCCCCGATGAGGGTATTGGCGGTTGTAACGTCCACCCGCAGCCGCTGATTCTCCGCCTGCAGAGAAGCCAACTTGGACAGGTTCTCCAGCGTGACCGCGACGACGCGGGAAACCGCGCTGAGGAAGAAGGCGTGTTGCTCCCCGAAAGACACCGAAGAGGCGGGTGAGCTCAGATAAATAACCCCGAGGATTCTCTCAACTCCCACCAGGGGCACGCACAACACATGCTCGGCGGAGGCGGTTCGAGCGGGAGCGGCAAC
>PKYX01000393.1:5457-6153 GCA_003132825.1 Acidobacteriaceae bacterium | reverse complement strand
GGTTCTCTCCGTTCTCGTTTTTTTCCTGGATTGCTAGGTTTTCTGCTCGTGTCCGCGATCTATCTCTACGCCTTTCCCGAACCCAATCTGGTCTACCCAGCCGTCGTCCTCCTCCATGTAGGGGCGGGCGTGGTGGCAACGGTACTGCTGCTGATTTACCTTGCCGGCCTGCTGCGAAAAGGGAGTTTTGCTTCCGCTCTGGGTTGGGTGTTGCTGGGCGGAGGAGGAGTAGTCGGCCTGATTCTGATCAAGACCGGCACGACACGTCCCGAGTTGAACGTTCTCTATGCTCATATCGGCTTGTGCCTGGTGGGGNNGGGGTCGGCCTGGTATTCGCGGACTGGCTCGGCAAGCGCGGATGGCTCGACGCTGGTGCGTTCGACGCGATGCTGCGCACGGCGGTTTGCCTGCTGACCCTAGTCGGGCTCGCCGCTGGTGCTCAATACTTTCGCACTGCCCGCTGGCTGAACAGCGCCCGCATTGAGAATCCCACAGACTCCCCGGCCAGTATGGAGGAAGAGGGCGACGGATCGAACGGCCCCTTTTTTCCCAGCTCGGCGCAGGTTCTTGGCGGCCAGAACATCCCGAGCAAGTTTTTCATGGAGTCCGACTCCTGCGAGCGTTGTCACGCAGATATTTACAAGGAGTAGTTCAGCTCGGCGCATCACTTCTCGTCGTTCAACAATCAGTGGTATC
>PKYX01000393.1:0-5414 GCA_003132825.1 Acidobacteriaceae bacterium | reverse complement strand
CTGCACGAGCTCGCGGCCAGCAAAAATCCGATCGTGCGCCGCCTGCACGATTTTCTGGTGTACCTGAATCCGGAGCCGCATCGCCGCGTATTCCTTAAGCCCTTCATGCGCAATCAGACGGCGGAATTCTGCTCCGCCTGCCACAAAGTTCACCTCGATCTGCCAGTGGACGACTATCGTTGGATTCGCGGCTTCAACGAATACGACAATTGGCAGGCCAGCGGCGTTTCCGGCCAGGGCGCGCGGTCTTTCTACTATCCGCCACAGCCCGCGCAGTGCGCCGATTGCCACATGCCACTCACCCGTTCCGCGGATCAGGGTAATATCGACGGGTTTATCCACTCGCACCGCTTCCCGGCGGCCAACACCGCGGTACCCACTGCGAATGAAGATGCGGAACAGCTCAAGATTACCGAGGATTTCCTCAAGAGCGGCATTTTAAGCGTTGATATTTTCGCGCTGTCTCCGGACCGTCCGGAATCAGCCTCATCTGCGGCTGCCAGCCAGTCTGATATCGCCACCACTTTCGCGGTTGGGGAGGAGGCTGAAACCAAAATCGCTCCCATTGACACTGGAGCGCCTTCTCCGGTTACCGCACCGTTGAACCGGGTGCAGCCGCTGGTGCGGCGCGGAGACACGGTGCGGGTGGATGTGGTGGTCCGTACCAAGAAGATCGGTCACTTCTTTCCTGGAGGCACGGTGGATGCCTTCGATGTTTGGCTGGAGTTGAAAGGAACCGACGACAGGGGCCAGACCATCTTCTGGAGCGGCATGGTCGAAGATAACGGCCATGGTCCGGTCGAGCCCGGCGCTCACTTTTACCGTTCTCTCCAGGTGGATGAGCACGGCAATCCCATAAACAAACGCAATGCTTGGGCCACCCGGTCCGTGGTTTACGTGCATCTGATTCCTCCGGGCGCGGCGGACACGGTTCACTATCGCCTGCACATTCCGGAAAGCGCGGGAAATAGGATCACGCTGCATGCCCGGTTGTGTTACCGCAAGTTCGCCTGGTGGAACACGCAGTTCGCGTTTGCAGGCGTGCCGGATCCCAATCAGAGGCCTAAGCCCGAAGTAACGCCGTCTTTCGACGATAGGAAATCCGTATTCACCGGTCCTTTGCTGGGCGTGTCCGCTAAGAAAGAAGAGATTCCCGATCTTCCCATCGTGGCTCTTGGAGAAGATACTGTGACCCTCAACGTCGCTCCTCACAATAGTCCCGAGCCGAAGCCCAAGGAGGTTCTGCAGGCCGACGACTGGCAGCGCTGGAACGACTACGGCATCGGGTTATTCCTGCAGGGTGACCTAAAAGGCGCACAGGCCGCGTTCCAGAAAGTCACGGAGATCGCTCCCAAGAATCCAGATGGCTGGACGAACATTGGCCGCGCGGCCGTGCAAGAAGGCGACATGGAGAGCGCTCGTTCGGTTCTGGAGAAAGCGCTAGCCTTAACCCCGGACCTGGCGCGCACGAACTACTTCTACGCTCGCGTCCTGCGCAGCGATGGAGATTACGATGGCGCAGTTCGGCATCTCCAGACAGTGCTCGCGCAATATCCCCGCGACCGGGTTGCGCTCAATGACCTGGGGCGAATCTTCTTCCTGCAGCGCAAGTATGCCGATGCCATAAAAGTGCTGGACCGGGTCTTGGCGGTCGATCCGGAGGACCTGCAAGCGCAATATAATCTCATGCTTTGCTACCGCGGCTTGGGGGACGAGAAACCAGCACACGAGCATGAAGTTCGCTATCTGCGCTTCAAAGCGAATGAGGCGGCGCAGGCGATCACGGGTCCATACCGGCAGCAACACCCCGACGACAACAATGAGCGCCAGGCCGTCCATGAGCATGTTTCCGTGCCGCTGCCGGCGCTGCAAACCAAGGCCATGCCGCGGAAGTACCCGGCTACCGCCGCGCTTACCGGGGCCTCAAAATAATGCGCAAGTTCTCGTTTCACTTCTCGATCTTTTTACTGCTGTTGCCTTCAGCCGCCAAGGCTCAGGGCATTCAGTTTCGAGATATCACGGCCCAGGCCGGCATCCACTTTGTTCACAACAATGCCGCTTTCGGGAAGAAATATCTTCCTGAAACCATGGGTTCGGGATGCGCCTTCATTGACTACGATAATGATGGCTGGCCCGACATCTTGCTCATCAATAGCCAAAACTGGCGTGGCCATCCGGGGCCAGCCTCGACCCTGAAGCTGTATCACAACAACCACAACGGCACGTTTACTGACGTCACGGTTAAGGCCGGCCTGGCCGTCTCCATGGTTGGGATGGGCGTTGCGGTGGGCGACTACAATAACGATGGGTACGACGACATCTTCGTCACCGCCGTCGGCCAGAGCCACCTCTTCCGCAACAATGGCAATGGCACTTTCACAGATGTGACCAAAGCCGCCGGGCTCTGGGGACCCAATGAATTTTCCACAAGCGCGGCCTGGGTGGACTACGACCGTGACGGCAAGCTGGACCTTGTTGTCGCCAACTACGTGCAGTGGTCGATGAAGGGCGACCTGTTCTGCACTCTCGACGGCACGCACAAGTCCTACTGCACACCGGAATCCTACAAAGGGACCTCGGTGCGCCTTTGGCACAACTTGGGCAACGGCAAATTCGAAGACGCGACGCAGAAAGCCAAGCTCTACGATCCAACTTCCAAAAGTTTGGGAATTGCCATTCTGGACTACAACAACGATGGCTGGCCCGATATCTTCATTGCGAACGACACTCAGCCTAACAAGCTGTATGTAAACAAACAGGATGGCACGTTCGAGGAAACCGCTGTCTCCGCGGGAGTCGGCTTCAGCGAAGATGGCGTAGCTCGTGCGGGCATGGGTGTGGACGCAGCCGACTATGATCGTTCCGGCCATCCCAGCCTCATTATCACCAACTTCGCGAACCAGATGCTGTCGCTCTACCACAACGAAGGCAATGGGTTATTCGTGGACGAAGCTCCGCAGTCCGAAGTTGGACGGGCCACGCTGNNGAGAAAGTGCAGAAACGGGTGAAGTACGCCGAGCCGCCGCACCTGTTTCGCAACCTCGGCGGCGGGAAGTTCATGGAAGTAACGGATTCACTGGGCGCAGCCTTTGCCAGTCCCAAGGTAGCGCGAGGCGCTGCCTACGCGGATGTCGACAATGACGGTGCGCTGGACATGCTGGTCACAACCAACGGGGGCCGGGCATATTTGTTTCACAGCGAAGGCGTGACCAACCACAGCCTGCGCATCAAGCTTTCTGGAACCAAATCCAATCGCGATGGCATCGGTGCGTTGGTGCGAGTTACCTCGGCCGGACAGAAAGGCGAGCAGTCCAAAATGCTGCGAAGTGGGTCCAGCTATTTATCCCAGAGTGAGTTGGTGCTCACCTTCGGCCTGGGGAAGCAGACCAAGGCCGACTCCGTCGAGGTGGTTTGGCCGAGCGGCCACGTAGACAAGCTATCCGATGTAAACGCCGGCCACATAGTCGCGATTCAGGAAGGAAAAGGAATCGTCGCCGCCAGACGCTACGACAAATCGTGGCCCGCTGCGGTAGCCCCGAAGAAGTGACATGCCTATGGCACGCTTCTGGGGCGCTGAAGAGGGGGAGGGCAGGTGGACTGCCGAAATCTCTTTGGGATACGGCAGCGGCAGGACTATGCGAGACCGGCTCACTGCTAGAGGGCTCAGGCGTGGACGTAATAAGGTCACGTAACCTTTCACCAGTGGCCCTTTGGCCCAAGTCCCGAGCGACGGGCACTCGGAAGCGATCCGCCCGGCCCTACAGCGCGATTTTCTGAGAAGTGTGAGTGATGGCTCTCGGGAGAAGTCCCAAATGACATCAATTCCTGGACATCCCTTTGGATCGTGTTGTTTCAGCCAAAATCGAGCCCCAAGGCCAGCTTGGCCGAGGTTGGTAGTGCCTTAGGATCGCAAGCGCAGTCCGGGCCGAGAACAGGCTTCAATGTACGCCCCGACATCGGCTACCGATCCGACAAATAGCGCCCACTCTTTTATGGGGGCCGGGGGCCATCACACATTCAGAACTGGAATCGGGGCCGCGCAAATGATTGCGTAGCCGTGAGTCCGAAGGTTGCCGCCGTACGGGTAGCAGCCGGTAACCAGCAAATCCGCTTTGGTTTGAGCTGCAGCTTGGCTGAGCACCTTCGCCACATCACCACTGCCGATTAAGACGTCCGCCTCGATGCCGATGTCTTGCTGGAGTTTTACGAGGTGCTGAGACGCGTCGCTGATTAGCGCCTCTTTCCAGTCTGGATTGACGTAGCTGCCGCCGGTCCCCAAATCTGGACGCTGGCATTGACCTTGGCAAGTGTGAGGCGGGCCGCAAATTCGGCGGCTATCTGTGCGGCCCACAACACAGTTTGGTGACTACGGGGGCCAAAATCAACCGCGCACAGGACGTTGCGGATCGCAAACTCTTGCAACGGTGATCCTCCCACGAGGCCGCCGGAAAATCCCGCCGTCACGATATTCCCGTCGCTCTGGCTGCGGCCCGTTATCCGAACACTTTCAAGTCTCGGCCGATAAGTCACTTCCCTTAAAACACGAATACTTCCTCTTCCGCGACCAGGAAGATCGGTGCGCCGCCGGAAGAAATCGCAACTGCATTAGTGATCGTCTGTTTGCCACCCTCCGATGCGGCGCAGGCTTGCAGAGTCTCCATGGAGGGGAAATGGATCTCTGCAATGCGATGGAAGGGTGGTGTCCCTTGCGGGGAACCGACTATTTTGCTCGCCACAATTTTTGTCTTGCCGCCAAGCTTCTCGACGGCCATGGGCACATGTTCGTTCTTATATACCCGCTCGAAGGATTCGATGTCTTTGGGACAAGGATAGATTACGATCAACTTAACGTTACCCATTCCACACTCCTTGAAGTCAAATGTCTGTATCCGTAGAAATACAACAGTTTCGAAGATTGCTTTTCAATTTATAAACATCCCTGTGAGTTGCGATGGCGAAATCGCAACTCACGGGAAAATGTTAGAACGCCGCGATTCCGTTGAAGCCGCTGAGCGGAGAGACGCCGCTGGCGAACCCAACATTAAGTAGCGTCCCGTCTTTCTGAACGGCAAAAACGCCGATGGCACCAGCCACTGAGTTCAAGGTGTAGATGAACTTGCCATCGGAGCTGACCGCGATATCGAGGTTGGTGGATCCCTCGGGGTTGGTTCCGACAATCGTTCCTGACAATGCAGTCAATGCCCCAGTGTTCGCGATGGCGAACCCAGAGATGGTGGATGAGCCGGCGTTGGAGGTATAAACGAAGCTACCGTCAGGGATGACCACATTCCAGCAGTTCGCGGCTCCTAGCGTCGGAACACTGGTGCTGATAGGAGATAGCGTGCCGTTGGTGCCGATTTCGTAGGATGAAATCGCCGAGCCGTTGGGCACTCCAGAAGGACCGGTCTCGGAGA
>PKYX01000250.1:561-3159 GCA_003132825.1 Acidobacteriaceae bacterium | reverse complement strand
ACGGGCAACTCTGACGTAACGCGATTGGGGAAGGGTTGCCCACCATACGGGAGTTGGCGAACCCCTCGAACAGGTAGTGCGCCAGCCAGCCCCGGTAAGTCCAGGGCTTGCGCTCATCCTGAATCATGGGAACGCGGTTGTACTTGAGCATGAACTCTGGTCCAGCTCATACCCGGTGGTGCCGACACTGCCGGCAGTTCAGGAATCGGCGGAGGAGCGACCTTCCGTACCATAGGTACCGATGGTGCTGCCTCGGCCGGTTCCAGATCCCCGAACAGGGAAGGCCCGAGATTCCTCCGGCTCACGATACGTGCTGTTCGCTACGATCGTGGCCGTTGGCACGGGAGACAGGCCCCGCTTCCGGCTTTTTCTTGGCCGACTTAGTCTTGGGTTTGGGAGCGTTGCCCTTGCCCGTGGGGGTTGCCGTTGGCGGCTCCTGGGCGGCCGGTGGCGGCGCAGGAGCGGCTTTCTGGGGGGGGAGGAGGATGGTTCCTTGGCCCGAATCTCTCTGACGGCCTAGGCGGCTTGGTTTCCCGAGACTCTTCGTTGGTGATGATTACCGGCATCATGATTCCCATGGCCCCATTGTGCACGCCCTTCACCATGATCGTGGGGACGTTGCCCGCCTCGTCCTTCATCTCCTTGAACGCCTTCGCGCCTTTCGAGTGCTGGTGATCCCCGGGGACGGACAGCCATGGTCAAGATTTCACGATATGGACAAAAATGCGGCGGGAATTCCGCGTTTTGACGGCGTTCTGATTTCAGCTTTTCCGGCCTGCGAAGCCGTAAGTACTTGAATCTTCGCCTGTATGAGTTTCACGTTTCGGGCATACGCACAGTGGTCATTCGGAGGAGGCGCGGTTCGCCGCGGAGGTCCCGCGTCCCGGGGCTGGCGGAAACAGAAAAGTCTCGAGGATGCCTCAGAGCTTCCGAGCGAACGGATTCTCGGCTCAGACGGAAAGGGCGTGCGCCGGCGATGCCCCTACGCGCGCCTCGAAGAATTCTTCGACTCGGCGCAGAATCTCGGCCGCGCTCTTCGACTCGTAGATGGCTTTGCGCAGGGCCGCCCCGCCCGGCACTCCATGTGTGAACCACGACGCGAACTGCTTCATCTTGCCGACAGCGTCTGGAAGTTCCTCTTCGATGAGCATCCGGAAGTAGGTACGGATCATCTGGTAGCGGTCGAGTTCAGTGGGCTCGTCGTAGGGTTTGCCCGCGGTCAGCCGGGGCGGCCGGACTTCAGTCCTGCCCGTTCGGTCCCCAACAAACTCGCTGGCTTCGGCCTCGAGAGAAAAGCTTGCCGATCCGAGCTCGGTCCTGGCGGGTCGAAAACCCGGATTTACACAGTATTGCTCGATCTGCCGGAAGATCCACGGATTCGCCGGCGCCGTCCGGCCAATCATCACCGCGTCGCAGCCCGTCTGCGTGACCATGGCGCAGGCATCCTCCGGCGTGCGGATGTCTCCGTTTCCAATCACCGGAATCTTGACCGCGTCCTTGACGGCGGCGATCCACTCCCAGCGGGCCTGTCCGCTGTAACCCTGCTCCCGGGTACGGGCGTGCAAGGCCACCGCGCAAAGGCCACAGTTTTCCGCCATCTTGGCCAACTCGACGCAAACAATTTCTTCATCGTTCCAGCCGGCGCGGAACTTGACCGTGAAGGGAATCTTCACGGCGGCGTGCACCGCCTCGAAAATCCTTCCAATCGACGGTAAGTCGCGCAACAGGCCGGAACCGCCATTGCACTTGACCACTTTCTTGGCCGGGCAGCCCAGGTTGAGATCAATCAAGTCGAAGCCGAGATCCTCGACCATGCGGGCGGCCTCGCCCATCACTTGCGGATCACTGCCAAAGAGCTGGGCCGAGATGGGATGCTCGTCCTCGTAAAAATGCAGATAGCGCTTGGCCTTCTTATCCTTGCCCCGGAGTACGCCGTCGGCCGAAGTGAACTCGGTCATGATCAGCCCGCAGCCGCCCAGGTTACGGATGAAGCGCCGGAAGACGGTGTCGGTCACGCCCGCCATGGGAGCAAGGACGGTGGCGGGAGCGATCTGGACACCGCCCACCGAGACCTGCGCCGGGACCGGCCGGGTCACCTGTGGGGCGCGGATTTGCCCGGAGCCAGAGCCTGAGGAACCCTTGCCCGCATCCCCCGGAGCGTCCCAATATTTGCGCATGTGACTATTCTAGCGCCCTGCTGCGAGCCGTTACCCCAGCCTGCCAGGGTCGCCGGTTTCAAGGGCAATGACATCGCTATGACATCGATGATACGCCCACGAACTGCATCCTTTGCGCTCAGGCAAGCTCTAGCCAGGAAGCGGGTGGCCGCAGCAGGTCGTCCGGGCGGTGATTCTCGCGCCAGCGGCCCTGCGCTTCTCGGATGCCCTATCCTGGTACCCGTCATGGATGCGGAAGAGCAAACAAAAACCCCCGCCGCAGCGGGGGCTGAAATCTGCCNNCCCGTAAAGAACGGATGGCAACTCGAGCAGATTTCCACATGGATATCGCCGCGATGGGTGGAACGGGTGGCAAAGCTGTGGCCGCACGCGCACACGACGCGGATATCATTATAAGCGGGATGTATGCCTGCCTTCATGG
>PKYX01000250.1:0-407 GCA_003132825.1 Acidobacteriaceae bacterium | reverse complement strand
GATACGGAGAAAGTGCCGAAACCAATAAGCGCCACCCGGTCTCCCTTTTTCAGAGCCCCGGTAATGCTATCCACTGCTGTGTCAATGGCAGACGCCGCTTGCGACTTGCTGATCCGGCTGCCGGCTGCGATCCGGTTAATAAGATCGGCTTTATTCATCTCATCTCCTGGCAGGTTTCTTTTGTCCTCAGCGCGTGCGCCACGCAATGCATTTGCTGATTGGGAAACCCGTTGGGGTTATTTAGCTCCCGTCGTTCTCCAATGTCAACTGTGGAAATCCGCGTCCATTGCCTTGTTTGGATCCACCTGAGCACAACGGCAGCGCCGCTGGCGGCATTCGGGGGATCGCGGCGGAGAAGTTTCGCTGCTTCCCCTGGAACCATAGAGACTCGCTCTACTCCTCTTCCT
>PKYX01000143.1 GCA_003132825.1 Acidobacteriaceae bacterium | reverse complement strand
GACCAGGTACGGGTCATGGGCATCGGAGGCGTTCAGCGCGATGTCCGGCACGTCGCGCTGGCCATCGGCCGGCGTCAAGGCCGTCTGCCAAGCCGGCTTGGTAAAAAAGGTGCTTAGGCCGCCCCCGCCGGCCGACAATACGCCGGCGGTCGCGGTATCATTCCATGCCATCTCGGGAATGTAGGACAGGGCCGAACTGATGTCGTCGGTTCCAGGGGTTGCACCCCAGTACTGGGTGGCCGTGAGACTGGCCGGGTCTCCCATGAATTCGCTGCCCCCGACGCTTGTGACCTCGGGAATGGCGCCGGGAACATCGACCGCCAGTCCGGTGGTAGCGCTGGTGTTGTTAGGGTCGCTCGGACTGGGCTCGCAGTCGGCAGCGCCATCGTCACCGGAGGCCGCACTGACCGTCTGCCCCTGGCTCACCCCCTGTTGCACCAGCGTGCGCAAGTCCTCGGCGACCGTGAGGGGAGGGGTACCGATGTTGGCCTCGCAATTGCCGTAGCTGATGCCGATGACGGGCGCGCGGTTATTGTCGATCGCATCGGTCAGGGCATCGAAGACGCTGCCGGTCGACCCGGCGTAGTCAAAAAGGACGGTCGCATTCTTGGCCACTCCACCCGACCATTCCACATCCAGATTGGCTTCGTCGAGATCGTCGGTCGAAGTCACCGACGTCCCTGTATTGGGCGTCAGAAACAGCGTCGGAGCATTGGCAGACAAGCCGGCCGCGCTGCGGAACGCGGCGTCGTCGGTGAGGTTAATGACCGTTTGTCCCACCACGGCGATGGTGATTCCGGCGCCGTCGAGACCGAGGTTATAGAGGGGCGTCAAGTCATAGATGGTGGCGAAATCACCCGGGGTCATGAAATGGTTGCCCGAAACGCTCGAGGTGAAGTGGGCGGTCGGCCGTAGGCGCGGCCGGGGGCGAAAGTTATCGAGGCGGCGGAAACCGAGAACCGTCCCGGCGAAAGCCGCGGGGACCGACGGTTCTAAGGCATTGGCGAAGTGCGTCTCGCCGTTCACCAGGTAACTGTGAATTTCGGTGCGAAAAGCGGCTTCGACGTGGGCTGCATTTCCGTCAAAGGCCACCCGGGTGGCGCTGCGGGACACCTGGATTCGGCTGAAGCCTTGGGCCTCGAGCCAGGTGGTCACTCGACCGAGGTCGTTCTGGCTCATGCCAAAGCGGGTGGCGTACTGTTCCGGTGTCAGCCATTGGTGGTAGTTCGGGGAAGAGGGATCCTGCTGCTCGGCGATCAACTGATCGAGGGCGGCCTGCTGGCTGGGCGACAGCTTGAAGGCGATGGTGACGCCCTGCATCTCCATCCCGGGGTCGACTCTGCCCTGGTCGAACTGCGCCCGCGCCCAAGGATGAACACTGCCTTGGAGTGTCGTCATCTGCCCCGGGTCGATGGCTTCGAGGATGCGATCGGGGGGCGGAGCCTGGGCAGAGGAAACGGCTGCGGTCACCGACAGCAGCAGGCACACTACAAGACAAGAGGGCACAGGGATCACCGAAGTCCTTTGCATTCCACTCCTCAACAATCAGAAATTATGGCGGCTTTTTCAATCATAACCCCGAGCCATGCTCCGGAGTTGCGGTTTCCCCCGCTTTGTAATCAGAGGAGTGTAATCTGGGGACGGTTGCCTGAGATTACCCCAGGTTACCCTGATTCCCCTACCCTTAAGGGCGCTCGCTTGCGGTCCGCCCCGACCGGCGAAACCCGGTACCGACCGAACCCGTAGGATCTACACTCAGCTGATTCACCCACTTGAGGGGCAACCCGTGTCGGCTCGCGGTAAGCGATTGCAAAAGGGGCGCCCCCCTGCTCAGGCTGACTCGAACCGCGGCAACGTGACCTTCACCAGGCACCCCAGCCTGTCGGTCCGGTTGAGCAGCTCGATCGAACCCCCGTGAGCTTCGGCGATCTGCCGGCAAAGCACCAGGCCAATTCCGCTGCCGGCGGGCTTGGTGGTGTAGAAGGGCACGAATGCGTTGCTCGGATTGAGCAAGCCGGGACCGGTGTCCTCAATGGTGAGTACCAAGTCTTTTTCCCCCAGCTCCCAGCGCATGACAACCTCGGGCGCCGAGCCCGGCGGCCGGGCGGCTAAGCCATCTCGGGGGGAGTCCGCCGGGTTCACCGGCTCCCGCACGGCTTCGACGGCGTTGCGCACCAGATTGATCAGCATCTGCTCGAGTTGGTCGGCATCGACCATCAAGTCGACCTCAGGGCCCGGAGCCACCTCCACCGGCATGCGGGTCTCAAGACTCGCAACCCGCTGCACGATCGGCGCCAGGGCGCTCTTGCGCAAAACCGGCGGGGGCATTTGCGCCAATTGCCGGTAAGCCTGCAGGAAGCGATTGAGGGAAGCGGCTCGAGTTTCGATGATGGCCAGCCCGCGCTCAAAATCCTGACGCTGCTCGACAGTCAACGGGACTTGGGAGATGCGCGCAATCAGGCTGCCTGCGATGGACTTGATGGGCGCGAGCGAATTGTTGAGTTCGTGCCCCAGGACCCGGATGAGTCGCTGCCAGGCGCTGCGCTCTTCTTCCCGCAGGGCCCGGCTGACATCCGACAGAACGATCAAGGTATGCGGCACACCTTTCTGGCGGAAGGAGCTGCGGCGCACCAGCCAGCGCGCGGTCGGACTGCTGAAGTGCAAAGGCACTAGAGTTTCGCTCTCCGCCGCCAGGCAAGGGCCAAGCCCAATCTCTGCCGCGGTGCGCCCGAGCAGCCTCACCGCGGGCATTTGCAGCAGGCGCTCTCCGGCGGAGTTGACCAAACGCAAAACCTGGTTGGGATCGAAGGCGAACAAGGGTACTTCGATCTCCTCGACCACGCGGCGCAACAAGGCGGTGGCTTCGATGGCCTGAATCCGACGTTCCGCCAGCAAGTCGGCCAAAGCATTGACTTCCAGAGAAAGCTCGCCGAGCGCATCGTCCGGGGCCGCGCCGCGGGCGCGGAATGAGTAGTCCTCTTCGCGAAGGGAGGCCACCACGTTCGACAGAGTCTGCAGCGGATGAGTCACCTGCTCCTGCAGGGCCATGGCCAACACCCACCACACGAACAGCTCAATGAGGAAAACGGTGAGTTTCGATTCGAGCGTCCAGGACTGATACCAGATGAGCACTCCGCCCACGGCCAAGCCGGGCAGCGCCACAAATAAGGAGTAGAGGCTTACCCGGCGCTCGTAGAGGAGCCGAACCCGCTTGCCTGGAGGCTTTCGCGCGCCGGGATTGGGCTTCCCGAGCGGGCTAGAGCCCATATTTCTCCATGCGGCGATACAGGGCTCCGCGGCTCAGTCCCAAGGCCTCCGCGGCCTGGCTCACGTTGCCCTGGTAGCGTTGCAGGGCCTTGCGGATGAGCGTGCTCTCCACCGCCTCCAGGCTGAGTTCTTCGAGATTTTGGGTCTGCGGCCGCAGGTTCAATCCCAGGTCGGCCGACTGGATCTCGTTGGTCCGGCACATCAGAATGGCCCGCTCCAGAGTGTGTTCGAGCTCCCGCACATTCCCCGGCCAGGCGTATTGCAGGAGCAATTGCAGAGCCGCCGCGTCAAATCCGTGAATGGACCGCCGGTAGCGGGAAGCGTAGCGCGAGAGAAAGTGCCCGGCCAAGGCGGGAATGTCTTCCCGGCGTTCGCGCAAGGGGGGCACATGAATTTCGACCGTATTCAGCCGGAACAGCAGGTCTTCCCGAAATTGGCCGGTAGTGCAAGCCGCCGTAAGATCGGAATTGGTGGCGGAAATCACGCGTACGTCCACCCGCCGCGTACGCGAGGAACCAACGCGCTCGATTTCTCCCGATTCCAGCACGCGCAGCAACTTGGCTTGCTGGCGGTAGGGCACGTTGCCGATTTCGTCGAGGAAGATGGTACCGCCATCGGCCAGCTCAAAGCGGCCGATGCGGTCCGCCCGGGCATCGGTGAATGCGCCCTTCACATGACCGAACAGTTCGCTTTCGAAGGTTCCCTCGGCCAGAGCCCCGGTGTTGACGGCCACGAGCGAGCGCGCAGCACGCGGGGAAAGCGCGTGCAGCGTTTTCGCGACCACTTCCTTGCCCGTACCGTGCTCCCCGGTGACCAATACGTTCGCTTCAGAGGGACCGACCCGGGTGATGGTTTCAAGCACCAGTTGCATAGCGGGAGCGGCGGCGATGAACTCCGGACGGCCCTCGGCGCGGAGCAGCCGGTTTTCAGCCGCCAACCGTTCCGCCTCACGGAGCGCGCGACGCAGCTCAATCTGGGTCTGTAGAACGGTCAGCAGCCGTTCGTTTTCCCACGGTTTCTGGATGAAATCGCGCGCCCCGCGGCGCATGGCTTCGACCGCCAGAGCCACATTGCCCCAAGCGGTCATGACGATGACGGGAATGGTCGAGTCCAAGGCCACGATCTCCGACAGCAAGTCGAGGCCTTCCTGGCCGGAGGTGGTGTCGCGCGTGTAATTCAGGTCGATGAGCAGAGCGTCGTAACTCGCGGTGCTAAGCGCTTCGCGAGCGAGAGCAGGCGATCGCGCGGTTTCCACCTGGTAGCCCTGGGGGCGCAACAGGATCTCAATCGCGTCGAGAATGTGCTGCTGGTCATCGGCGGCCAAAACGCGGGGCGGCCGCTCCTGGCTCCTCTTGCTGGGCGCAGCGACGGATGTTTCTCCCGGTTTGGCCGGAGCGGGCATCGGGGTTCTAGGGGGCCGGGTTGCTGATTGTACCGTTTATCGCATCCTGGATCTTGATTCCATTATGTTCCAAAGTTGCCCCGGTGGCGCGGTCCAGTTCAACTTGGGCTTTTTCGTACGTGGTCATCGCGGTGACCAAATCCTGTTCCGCGACCGCCAGATCCTGTTGCGCGGTCATGGTCTGGTAATTGGAGCCGGCCCCTAAAGTCTGCTCCTTCTTGGTGATTTCGAAAGTGCGCTGCGACAGGTCCCGAGCCTTGCGCGCGGCGTCCACGCGGGCACGACTTTGCTCGAGCGCGTACTGCGCGTTGCGAACCTCGATGCGGATTTGTTTCTTGAGTTGCTCCAGGCGCAATTCGGACTGGCGATATTCCAGCTCGGAGCGGAACTGGTCGGCTTTCGCCACCCGGTTGCGCAGCGGAATACTCAGGTTCAGACCGACGAAATAATCCGGGGCGGAGTTGTTGACGGTCTGCTGCAGAGCGCCGCCCAGATCCGTCGGCACAACGGAACTGTTCGTACCGGTGAATTCCGGATTCAGATCGCCCGCCAACCCGGTTCCTCCATAGAACGCTTCGAGGGACAGGGAGGGCAGCAGAGCGTTCCGCGCCGCTTTGCGGCTGATCTGTCGGTTGTCCAGATCCACCGCGGATTCAGCCAGCTCGGGGCGATTGCGCAAGGCCTCAGAAATCAGGTCCAGGATGGGCTCAGATTCCGGGGTCTGGACGACCTGCATTTGATCGGTCGGAACCACCGGCATCTCCTCGAGCACCGGATCGTCGAGGGTCTTGGTCAGCGCATTCTTCATCAGTGATTCTTGCAGCTGAAGGTTGGTGCGGGCCACGGTGAGATCCTGGTCGCGTCTCGAAACCTCGGCCTCGGAGCGCATCACGTCCATGGCGGGCACGGCCTGCAGCTGCAGTTGCTTTTGCGCGTTCTCGAGGGTTTGCTGGGCGAACGCCAACGACTGCTCGTTCACCCGCGCCTGCTGATAGGCGCTGACCAGATCCCAGTATATGTTCTTGATCTGAGTGACGGTCTCGATGACCTGGTCCTTGAAGGCAACGTCGGAGATCTTCTTGTTGTTCCGGGCGATACGCAAATAGCGCAAGTTGGGCCCGAAGCCGAATCCGGCAAGCAGCTCTTGCTCGAAGGTGACGCGAATCTGCGAATTCAAAACCGGCGATAAATTGGTGAAGATGCT
>PKYX01000248.1 GCA_003132825.1 Acidobacteriaceae bacterium | reverse complement strand
ACGTCCAGCCAGGTCTTATCGGCGAAGTTATAGAACTGCAGCGTGTCATGCCAGATCTCGCTCCAGTGACTGGCGAAGATCCAACCCGTAAAGGCAAAGGCCATCAGGGTGAGCACGGTAAACCACGGCGTGTACATAAAGCGGATGTGCCGATACACCCATCCCAGGAACCGGTCCGGATTGACGGCGGGGAACGTGATCTGCGAAAGGTCGCCCCACCGGCTCTTTTTCTGCTGCAGGCGCCGTCGCTCGTTGGCGGTTCGCTGCATCAGCTTGATGTTTTTTTCCTGCGGAGTCTTGTACCAGAAATTAATCGCATCAACCTGCGCTGCGAAGTCGCGCAGTGCCTCCACGGAGTACGGTGCGCCCGTTTGCTGGGTTAAGATTTCCGCCACATCTTCGTAGGAGCGCTGGCCGTCGAAAAGCTGGAGCAGATTCCAAGTCTCAGGCGGAAAGGTGAACATTGCGTCCACGCCCGGAACAAAAGCCCGGACCACATACTTTCCCCCTTCAACGTGCTCCCCGGAAACGACCTCCGGATGGATGCGCGGATAGCGCTGGCCCATCAGCTTCGCGGGCAATTCGGGCAAAGCGGCGTTGAGGGCCTGGGTGATATTCATCGCGGATTGGGGATGAGGATGGTACTCGACATGCCAGGGCGAAGTTCTCCCCGGTTGCCCGTCAGTTCGGCCAGCACTTCGATGGTGCCGCTGGCGGGGTCTACGACCGGGCTGATCTCGATCACGCGTACAGTGTGCTTTTCATCGGGCAGGTCCGGTGTGGTAAGGGCGAACCGGGCGCCTTTCTTCATCCGGCCGAGAAATTTTTCCGGCAGCGTGAAGCGCACGCGCAGCGGCGCTTCCGCGGTCACCCAGAAAAGACGGTCTCCTTTGGCAACCTGCTGGCCCGCTCTGACGTAGCGGCGGGCGACAATCCCGGAAAAAGGCGCGGTGATGAGGGTTTTTTCCAGCTCCAGTTCGAGGGAACGCTGCGCCTGCTGGGCGTTGACCAGCAGTTGCTGCACTCGCTGAACGTCCCACCGATCGGACTCCGCCTGATAGCGGGCATGATCCAGCTGTTGCTGGGAAATGATGTTCGATTCCCACATTTTCTGGGCGCGCTCAAAGTCGGACTGCACCACTTTGGCCTCGGCCTGCCAGTTCTTCAGGTCGGCTTCTGTGCTCAGGGTCTTGGCGCGGGCGGCTTCTACGTCAGCAGAAATCTGGCGGTCGTCGAACCGCCCCAGCACCTGGCCTTGCTTGACTTGGGTTCCGGGCTCGGCCGAGATGGCAGAAACAACACCGTCACGCTGCGCCGCGACATCCACCTGATGCTCCACAATAAGAGGGCCAGAGGCCACAAACCCGTCATCGACGGCCGCAGGGCTCGACTGGGCAGGCGAAGACGATGCCAACGGAGCCGCGGCCACCTCGCGCGTGGTGGTGTCACCGCAACCGGCCAGCAACATCGACCCCAGCAGCGACCCAGAAATCAACAGTGGGACCGTCACACGGTTCTTCATCGTTCCCCTCCCGGCATCCCCCAGCCTCACCATCCAAACCACGCCCACAGCTTGGAGTAGATCCACAGCGCCGGACCACGCAACAGCAGGTAACCCGTCGGACGCCAGCCCACACGCACCTTGCCCCGGCCTTCCATGCCGGCGCGGATCAAATTGTCCGGATTCGAAATCGCAACCCGCGCGAAGAACACATGGTTGCCGCCCTGCGTCTGGCCCTTCGGGCTGACCAGAAGCACATCGCCGCGAAAGGTCTGCAGGGGAAAGCCATTGAGTTTTATCGCCGCCGGCTGGTCGGCGCGGAGTAGCGGCGCTTCGGTGTCGTCAACCGCCACATCGACGATCGCCCGGGATGTGTCCGCGATCTCGGCGAAGCTGTCGCCATACTGTAACCGGCGACCTACGAAGTTCTCTACATACGGGGTGGTGAGGACCCCATCAATCGGCGCGCGCAGCTGCGTGCGTTCCAGTAATTCACTGGCCCGGGCAACCTCAGCCTTCCAATAGTCCGCCTGCACCCGCTCTATCCCGGCCTCGGTAGCATCATCGCTCGCCAGGGCATGGTCCATCCGCAGCAGCGCGGTCTGATAACTGGCCTGGGCGGCAGCCAGCGCCGAGCGGTAATTCCAGGCCGCGATCTCCGCCAGGACCTGGCCGCGGACGACCGGTTGGCCCTCATGGACAAAAACTTTCTGGACTACGCCCTCCACCTCCGGCTGCACCTGGGCGCTGTGCACAGGCGCTACCACGGCATCCCCCTCAATTCGCATGGGTAAGGGAACGGCGACGAGGAAAAGCACGGCTGCCGCAGCCAGTGACAGGCTGAGCGTACGACGCCGCTTTTCCATGGCCATGAACTTGCGCTTCCTCTCGAGTACGGGTTCGAGCACGGAGATGAAGGGGACTTCCTTGTACATCTGGGCGTTGCGCAGCGCCACGGTGGCCTGCCCGGCGAGGACCTTGACGATCTCCAACTGCGCCGTAGACAAGAAGTCGGGATCGGCGCTCTCCATGGCGAAAACGCCGACTCGGCCGGTGTCGTCGGCCAAGGGAGTGACGTAAAACCCGCGCATGCCGGTCTCCTGGAAATACTTGTGAAACTTGGCGCGGGTCTCCTCGCGAGGGTCGTCGACCTCACCGTCGCGCTCACTGACGTGCAGTTCTTCCCCGGAAAGCGCTGCCCACTGCAAGATCTCATTCAGCGGCGCAATCTCCGGATCTTCGGCATTCACCTGCGCGCGGCCGGTGATGGCGCTCAGGCGGAAGCGCCCGCGCTGCTCCAAGGCGATGGCGGCACGCTCGTAGGGGATCACGGCTTGCGGCGCGTTCACGATGGTCTGCAGCATGCGCTCCAGGTTCAATGTAGAGGTAATCTCATGGCTGACCGTAACCAGGGTCTCGAGAATTTCCACCTTGCGTTCGG
>PKYX01000430.1 GCA_003132825.1 Acidobacteriaceae bacterium | reverse complement strand
CTCAAAATCGATGCCGAACTGCGCTCGGTGACTGGCGTCACGCTGGCGGAAACCAGCATGAACTTCCGCCGCGAGGAGCATTGGTTTCGATCCTCAGAGGGCGCCAGCATTCATCAGACCAAATTCACCACGGGCGCCGGTTATGCCGCGTATGCCTTTGCCGGCAGCGAGATTCAGAAACGCTCCTATCCGAGTTCGTTTGGCGGACAGTGGCAGAACAAAGGGTATGAGCTCATTGCAGAATTGAAGCTCCTCGAAAACGCCCGCCGCATCGGGGAAGAAACCGTGGCCCTGCTGAAAGCCGAGCGCTGTCCCGAAGGCGAATTCGACATCATCCTCGAAAGCTCGCAGCTTGGCCTGCAGATCCACGAATCCGTGGGACATCCGATCGAGCTCGACCGCGTGTTGGGGATGGAAGCCAACTTCGCCGGCACTTCGTTTCTCACCCTCGACAAGCTGCGCACTCTGCGCTACGGAAGCGATCTGGTCAATATTGTCGCGGATGCCCGCCAGGAACACGGTCCCGGACTCGGCACCTTCGCCTTCGACGATGAAGGCGTACCCGCGCAATGCACTCCGATCATCAGCAACGGACTGTTTACCGGCTATCTGAGCTCCCGCGAGACGGCTCATACCATCGGCGCCGATCGTTCGGGGGGAACGCTTCGCGCGGAAGGCTGGAACCGCTTGCCGATTATCCGTATGACCAACATCAGCATTCTGCCCGGCGAAAAGCCGCTCACTCTCGAACAACTCATTGCGGCGAGCGATCATGCGATCCTGATGCAGACCAACCGTTCGTGGTCGATCGACGACAAGCGCTACAACTTTCAGTTCGGCTGCGAAATGGGCTGGGAAATCAAGAACGGCAAGCGGGTGCGGCTGCTCAAGAATCCGTCCTACTCCGGCATCACCACCGAGTTCTGGAATTCTATGGACGCCATTTGCTCGCGCGACGAATGGACGCTGTGGGGAACTCCCAATTGCGGCAAAGGACAGCCGCAGCAGGTGATGGGCACCGGCCACGGAGCATCCCCCGCGCGCTTCCGGAGTAGAAAAGTAGGCTCGGCCTACAAAGGCAACTAGTCGCGCCCGGGGAGAACGCCGGGGCCATGACCCAGGTAAGCCATCGATGCTAGACCAAGACAGAGCCGGCGACGTATTCAATCGAATCAGGAAGTCCTCGACCGCAGATGAAGTCGAAGTCCTGGTCTACGGCGGCCGCTCCGCCTTAACCCGCTTTGCCAACAACACGATTCATCAGAACGTGGCCGAGGAAAATGCCGTGGTCTCGGTGCGCTCGGTGTTCGGTGGCCGCACGGCCCGGGCAACCACCAATAAGCTGGATGAGGAAAGCCTGAAGCGCGTGGTGCGGGCCTCTGAGAGTCTGGCCAAGGTGCAGCATCCGGATGCGGATCTGCTGCTCATGCCGGACGCGGGGGAGGCTGCCCGGGCTCGGTCTTCCGCTCCGCGGCGTCATTTTGACCAGACCGCGGCCATTACCCCCGAGCGGCGCGCCGACGCCGTGAAGAGGATCGTCGGTGTCGCAGAGAAGCACAAGCTCACAACCGCAGGCATTTTTTCTACCGCGGAAGCCGTGGAAGCGATTTTCAACTCGCGCGGCCTCTCCGCTTGGCATACCCACACCTCTTCTGAGATCTCCATTACCATGCTGGCAGCGGATTCCTCGGGCTGGCAGAAGGCTAACTCGCCGAACGTGGACAATCTGGACGCCGCCGGGCTGGCTGAGATCGCCGCCGGGAAAGCCGTGAAATCGGCTGCTCCGCGCGAGATTCCCGCCGGCAAGCATACCGTCATCCTCGAACCCGCCGCCGTTCTCGACATGGCGGGTTTCATGTTCTGGGATTTCGGCGGCCTGGCCCTTCTCGACCAGCGGTCTTTCCTCATGAACCGGGTCGGCACCAAGCTTTTCGGCGACAACATCAACATTTGGGATGACGTGGCGCATCCCCTGCAATCCGGCTCACCGTTTGATGGCGAAGGCATGCCTCGACACCGCCTGCAGCTGGTCGAAAACGGGGTTATCCAGCGCCTGGTGTACGCCCGCGCGACCGCGGCCAAAATGCAAAGGTCCGAGCTCAAGGATAAGGTTGGCCCCGTTGAGCCGACCGGCCATGGTTTTCCTCTTCCGAACGAAATGGGTGAGGCCCCCATGAACCTAGTGTTCGGGCCCTCCGGTGATCCGAAAACGGTCGAGCAGATGATTGCCTCGACCGAGCGCGGCGTGCTCGTCACCCGGCTGTGGTATATCCGCGAAGTCGATCCCTACGAAAAAATTCTTACCGGCATGACTCGCGACGGCACTTTCTACGTGGAGGACGGCAAAGTCCGTTACGGCGTGCGTAATTTTCGTTTCAACGAAAGCCTGATCAAGATGCTTTCGAACGTGGAGGAAATGGGAGCTCCCGTCCGCGCCAGCGGCGAAGAATCCTTCGACATGGTGGTGCCAGCGATGAAGGTACGGGAATTCAACTTCACCGAAGTGACGAAGTTCTGAACCCAGCGTTCGGTTATCCGGCTTCGGCCTCCGTTATTTTTCGCATCTGCTGTTTAGTCTTCAGCCTTGGAGAATCCGGCCTGGACCCGACGGTTCAGTTCTCGATTCTCCCAACCCCCAAGGAAGCGAAAGTTTGCGGGCGCCCGGGGAAGCAATGGTCAAGCTCCGTGACGGATCGGCCTGGCTCTAGAAAACCTTGGTTTGTTGCCGGCTTGCCGGGATGCTCAACCGCCGCCTGGTTCCTCGAAATTCTGCCCGCAATTCGCTGATCTCAAAGAGTTTATACCTATCAGTTCCAGGACTTCCGTAACTTTTCACTCCTGATTCTGGGGTGTAAGCTCCGGCCTAATGTCGCACAACGGGCTATCGGCGGAAACCAGACCTCCCGATGCGTCTCTCGAGCTACGAAGCGAGGGCGCGTCGTCACTGATCGATCCCCATGCCGGAGCCGTCGAGACCATTCAGGGTCATTACACCGACTTGCAAAGCGCGATCCGCTTCCCCATTCAGCTGCCCGTCGTGGTCAAGTCAAAATCTGGAGAAAGCCGCACCGAAACCGAAAACATCTCCGCCAACGGCGTGTTGTTTCGTCTGGATGCGGAAATGCCGGTGGGTTCGCTGGTGGATTTCACGATTTCGCTCCCGGCCGATGTCATTGGAACGGGGGCGGACGTGCAACTGGATTGCCGGGGCCGGGTGGTGCGCAGTTGTGACGAGGATGGCCGCCGGGGCGTGGGCGTGGTGATCGATGAATATCGTTTTGAGCGTCGTTGAATTCTAAGGAAACGGATGACAAGCATTCCGGTGAGCGTGGAAGTGGTCGAGCGGCCGCTAGACGGCGGCGAGGACGGCCAGTTCATCCGCATAATCGTCGCGGATACGCAGGCGATCTTCCGCGCCGGACTGCGCAAGATTTTCGCACTGGAAGACGATATCCGGGTGGTTGGACAAGCTGAAACCCTGGCACAAACCCACGCTGCTGCCAAAAGGTTTTCCGCGGATATCCTGATCGTCGAAGCTGCTTTGACCCCAAATCCTGCGGATGCGGTGTCCGAACTGATGCGGCAGTGTCCCGGTGTCCGGTTGGTTGTGGTCACGACCGAACCAAACCAGGAGCTCACACTGGAGCTGTTCCGCCGCGGCGCCCACGGCGTCGTCTCCCGCGAGGTCGAGCCTGAACTGCTGGTGGATTGTATTCGCAGCGTTTCGAAGGGCGAACCCTGGCTGGATAACCGAGGAATTCAATGGGTGCTCGAGGCCTACCGCACGCAGGGCACGCGTCCTGCGACCACGCGTTCCAAGGTGCAGCTGACTCCCAAGGAATCGATGATCGTCAGCTGTGTCACGCAGGGCATGAAAAATAAGGAAATCGCCGTGCGCGTTGGCACCACGGAGCAGGTCGTGAAGAATTATCTGCGCAAGGTCTATGACAAACTGGGTGTGGCCGACCGGCTCGAGCTCGCGCTCTATTGCCTGAATAACCGTGTGGGAGNNTTAGCGGCTTCGGCAGGCAACCCGCAAAACGCCGGAAAAGTCTCCTGATGAGGCCGGCCGACCGCTGATTCTCCTGACTCTGTGCGCCATTCGTCGCCGCATTCCAGATTCCCTTCAGTCCGCCTAAGAGACTGCATCCGCTCGCCACCACAGGGGTTGCCTCCGCAGCATCACGGGTCGTAGAATCAAAGCGCAATCGATGGTGCTTGCCGTAGTTGGCTCCAGACAGTTGTAGCGAGTTTCCACGACTCACTTTCCTCTACCAGATTAATCCGTTGCCGGAGAGATGGCCGAGTGGCTGAAGGCGCACGCTTGGAAAGCGTGTATACCGCAAGGTATCCAGGGTTCGAATCCCTGTCTCTCCGCCAAATTAGAATCAATAACTTGCAGCGCCTGTCGGGCAATACGAAATGACTCTGCCTATCCCTCCATGGTTCTCCCTTTACCGTTGGGCGGAGGTTAGCATCTTGCGAGCCTGCTAGATGCTCGATGCGTTCTGCAGCATTTTCCGTACACAGCAGGATGGGTTAAACTAGCAGCATCCCATCGCATGCCGCTCGCCACCGGCTCCAAACTCGGCCCGTACGAGATCCGCACGCCGATCGGCGCAGGCGGCATGGGCGAAGTGTA
>PKYX01000009.1 GCA_003132825.1 Acidobacteriaceae bacterium | reverse complement strand
TTCCAAGTAGCCCTTGCGCAGGCAATACTCGCGCGTCTCCTGCGAGCCGAACTGGATGTAGAACTCGACCGAAGGAGACGCGCGAGTATTGCCTGCGCAAGGGCTACTTGGAAATCTTCCAGGAGGCGGGAGCGCATGTGATCGAGCCCAGTTGCGGAGCCTGCATCAACGCCGGGCCGGGAGTCACAACCCGGCCGGAGCAAGTCGTGATCAGCGCCCAGAACCGCAATTTCCCCGGACGCAGCGGGCCGGGGCAGATGTACCTGGCCAGTCCCCTGACCGTGGCGGCGAGCGCCGTGGCAGGGTTCATCGTGGAATACGAGCCCAGTCAAGAACGGGAACTCGCGGCAGTGTAGGCGAACGGTCCGGTCATCCGGTTTTCGTCGGTGCGCAAAGGAACCTTCGCCCCACAGTGGTTCCGCCGGACCGATGGCCTGGCTGCGGGGCGGGGGCGGGTGGAGCTTCGGGGGCCTCGCCAGCGGGTGGGTCATGGCCGATTTCCGGGCGCGCCAGCCCTCGTCCGCAGAATGGGCGAAACTCGCCGCCAATGGCCGAAAAGTCCCCTTTCGGTGCAATACGGGATGCGGGTGGGGGAAGATCGCGTTATCCTGTACGGGCGGCGGCATTCTTGCTAGAATGTGCGGTTCTGTAGAGTTCCGCACCGCCCAGGGGGACAGAGAGTCTATGGCATACGTGATTGCAGAACCGTGCATCGGGACCAAAGACACCGCTTGCGTGGACGCTTGCCCGGTGGATTGCATTCATCCCAAAAAAGATGAAGAGGCCTTCGCCTCCGAAGAGATGCTCTATATCGATCCGGTGGAGTGTATTGATTGCGGCGCCTGCGTGCCCGTGTGTCCGGTTTCGGCCATCTTCGTGCTCGACGACCTGCCGGAAAAGTGGAAGGCGTTTACCGAGCGCAACGCCCAATACTACGGGCGATAGCCATTTCTTATAGCTCTTAGCCGTTTGGCTTTGTCGAATGCGTGGCGCACGTGCCTCGATGGCCGTGCGCTTTTGTCTTTCGTCTTGTCTTTCAGCCGTCAGCCCTTAGCATTCCGCCAGCTATGCCGGGTTCTGGATTGCCTGGGCAAGAATCCAAACGCGCGCAAGGCCGAATGCTGAGTACTCTATGGCGCTGAAGGAATCGGAGGCGATCGTTCTGCGCACCTATCCGCTACGGGAAGCGGATTTGCTCGTCACCCTGTTCACCCGGCTGGAGGGCAAGGTGCGCGGCGTGGCGCGTTCGGCGAAGAAGTCGAAGCGGCGCTTTGGGGGGGCCCTTGAGCCGCTGACTCACGTCCGGGCGTACTACGAAGACCGCGAAAAAATGGAGCTGGCGCGCCTGGACTCTTGTGAAGTGCTCGAGTCTCCCCTGGCCACTACCGTGACTTACCCGCGGGCCGTGGCGCTCGGCCACGTGGCGGAAGTGCTTGACGAACTGCTGCCCGACCGCGAAGCCAACGACGCCGTCTTTCGGCTGGCGCTTTCGGTGCTGGTTGGGCTTCGCGGGTCCGATGTCTGGATGCCCGTCACTTATTTCGACCTGTGGATGACGCGGCTGATGGGCTATCTCCCGGACTTTTCCGAGTGCATGGTGTGCGGTCGGGCGCTCGATGGCAGCCGGGCATTCTTTCATGTCCTGGCCGATGGGCTGATGTGCGCTGACGACAAGCGGCTGGCATCGTCCGAGATGTCGGCGGAATCGCGCACGCTGGCCGGGCAAATGTTTCGCGCTCCCCTCGACAACTTCGCTGGTACGCCGTGGCCCAAAAAGCGTGGCGCTGATTTACGGAAGTTTCTGCTGCAATCGCTGGAGCGTCATATTGAGAAGAGGTTGGTGACGGCGGGAATGCTGGAGAAAATCGATGCCTAGCCGTTGGGTTGAACCCGGCTTCCAAAGGAATGGTCCGAGCACTGTCCCGAAATGGTGCAAGGACCGTGCGAAACCCAACTGTACCCAGGCCTGAGCCCGTTGCGGCCGGCGGGAGGACGGCCAGGAGCTTAGGACGCCTTTCCGACTGTTCCCGGGGAAGGCTGTGCCGTCCCGCACCACCGATCCAAGAATCCCAGGCTGACGGCTGACAGCGACTTCCATTACAATCATGGGTCGAGCTGCTGGGCCTCTGGGCACGATGAGAGTCGGAGGCGTGCTGCGCGAAATCCGGTTCGCGGCCGAACGGCTAAATCCTAATTGCGAATGCTGAGTGCTCGTCGGAACCCGTGAACTTATCCCCTGCCAATCCGCTGACGTTTCAGGAGCTCATTTTGCGGCTGCAGGCTTTTTGGGCCGATCGGGGGTGCGTACTGCAACAGCCCTATGATGTCGAGGTGGGGGCTGGAACGATGGCTCCCGAGACATTCTTGCGCGTGCTGGGACCGAAGCCCTACCAGGTTGCCTACGTGCAGCCCTCGCGTCGGCCGGCCGACGGGCGTTACGGGGAGAACCCCAATCGGTTGTTCAAGCACCTCCAGTTGCAGGTGATCCTCAAGCCGCCGCCGGAGAATGTGCAGGAACTCTATCTCGAGTCGCTGGGTGTGATTGGGATTGATCTGCGGCAGCACGATATCAAGTTTGAAGAGGACAACTGGGAAGCGCCGACGCTGGGCGCTTGGGGCATCGGCTGGCAGGTGATGCTGGACGGCCTGGAGATTTCGCAGTTCACTTACTTTCAGCAATGCGGCGGAATCGATCTTGATCCAGTTTCCGTGGAACTCACTTACGGGCTCGATCGCATCGCCGCGTATTTGCAGGGCGTGGACAATGTCTTCGATGTGCGATGGTCGAAGGACATGACGTATCGCCAAGTACGATTCGCGGAAGAGCAGCAATTTTCTGGCTACAATTTTGAATGGGCCGATCCCGCGGGAACACGAAAGATGTTCGATCTCGCGGAAGCGGAAGCGCAGCGCTTACTGAAAGCGTACGCGAGTTTGCGCGGCGAAGAGAAAAAGCGGTTCCCGATTCTCGCCGCGTACGACATGTGCCTGAAATGTTCGCACATGTTCAATGTTCTCGATGCGCGTGGCGTGATCTCGACCACGGAACGCGCCGCGATCATCGGACGCGTGCGGCAGATCGCCTGCAAAGTTGCGGCGGCGTGGCTTGAGCAGCAATCTCCTGCAACACTTGAGCGCGCGGGAGCGGCATTATGACGGCGCGGGGAGAGTTGCTTTTCGAAATTGGATGCGAAGAAATTCCTGCAGGGATGATCGCGAAGGCCGCGAGCGAGCTTAAACAAATACTTGAGACGCATTTGGTTTCAAATCGACTAGCGAGCGCAGGAAGCGTGGAAACATTTGGTGCGCCGCGGCGATTAGTTGCGATTGCGCGTGAAGTGGCTTCACGGCAAGAGGACATCGTGCAGGAAATTCTCGGTCCGCCGAAATCGGTGGCCTTCGACACTGTCGGCGCGCCGACCCGCGCCGCGCTAAGTTTTGCGGACAAGCAGGGAATCGCGCTTGAGGAAATTGAAATTGTGGTAACGCCGAAGGGCGAGTATCTGGCGATAAAAAAAGTGATCGTCGGGCGCTTGGCGAAAGATGTTCTCGCGGAAATTTTACCTCAAGCAATACGCGAACTTTCTTTTCCTCGCTCGATGTACTGGACAAGCGCGAGCGACTTGAGATTTATCCGTCCCATTCGCTGGATCGTCGCGGAGCTCGAAGGCAAAGTTGTGCCGGTCACCATGGCCGGAGTGAAGGCGGGAACCTCAAGCTCTGGCCACAGATTTCTCGGCAAGGCAAAAATTTCCGTGAGCACGCCTGCGGATTACGTCAGCAAGCTGCGCAAGAATTTTGTCATCGTGCATCCCGAAGAACGGCGCAAGAAAATCGAGAAAGAGGTTCAAGCGTTACTTACAAAGAAGAATTTGCGGGCGCACGCCGATCAAGGGCTAGCGAATCTAGTGGTTTACTTGAATGAATATCCCACCGCGATCATGGGCGACTTCGAGCCGGCGTATCTCGACCTGCCAAAAGAGATTCTGATCACGGTGATGCGTGGGCACCAAAAATATTTCGCAGTCGAGAACAAACGCGGCGGAATTGAGCCGCACTTCATCGCCATCATTAATCTGGATCGCGACCGGCAAGGACTCGT
>PKYX01000242.1 GCA_003132825.1 Acidobacteriaceae bacterium | reverse complement strand
GTATCCGGCAACGAAGTATCCGTAGACCGCGAGCGGCACAAGCAATACACCGAGCACGAGACCGAAAAGGAAACTCTTCAAGGCCGTTCTCCCTCCGTTGGGTTCGACTTCGCTTACCAGGACCGCAAGAACTCTAACATCAGGCTCCAGGCTTGCCGCGCCGCGCGCGGCTGATAGGAAGCCCGTTCGTCGCAGAAAAAACCGTGATCCGCATCGGAAAACACGACATTGACGTAGGTTTTCTGCTGGGTATCGAGAGCATCGGTGACCGCCTTTCGATGCTCCGGCGTGATGTGCTTGTCGAGCCCACCCCAGAAAAGCAACATGGGCGCACCGAGCGCTTGAGCCCGGTCGAGCAGGTCGGGGGCGATGCCTCCCCCATAAAACGAAACCGCAGCTCGCAAGGGGAGCAGGGCGTTCGCGAGAAATGATACTTTGCCTCCCATGCAGAATCCCACGCTGTAGATTTCATCCGCTTTCACCTCGGGACGCGACCGCAGCCAGTCGAAGGTGGCACGGAGGTCGGCCTCTGCCGTCGACGGTGTCACCGCCCGGGCATGGGGCAGGACGGACGGGAAATCCTTGTAGCTACCTTCGAATCCGGAGGCGGTTCGGTGAAACAACTCGGGAGCTACGGCGGCAAACCCGGCTTGCGCCAGGCGGTCCGCCACGTTGCGGATATGGGAGTTCACGCCAAAGGCTTCCTGCAACACAATCATTCCGGCATGCGGACCGGGGCCCTCAGGACGGACAGCATAAGCCATCATGCGCGTTCCGTCAGCGACTTCGAGTTCTACCTTTTCCCGCACCGGGTCTGGCGGTGAGGTCATTCGAGCCCTCCTAGGCTGCCGCGGCCAACTCTCGCCGACGGCGCACCTGTTTAGGATGCTCTCCTTCATTTGGTTCGCGCAAGTCAGGCCCTCGAACCATTCCTGCGCCAGCTCACCGCGATGCTAGATCCGAAACGGACGCGTATACTCCCAGGCAAAGCACAAGGATCGGGGTGCCAACTATGCTGAATCGCCGGAGTTTCCTCATTGCAAGCGGAATGACCGCGCTGGCCGCAACCAGGGTGCTGGGCGCAAACGATACGATTCGCCTCGGCCTCATTGGAGCCGGGGGCCGGATGCGGAACCTGCTCGATGCGGCTGACAAAATCGGCCCCTACCAGATCGTGGCCGTGAGCGACGTATATGGGCCGCACCGCGATGCCGTCAAGGAAAGGTCCAACGGTGTCGCGACGACTCACCTGGATTATCACGAAGTGCTCGATCAGGACATCGATGCGTTGCTCATCGCGTCCCCGGACCACTGGCACGTTCGCATGGCAGTCGATGCCTTGGCGGCGGGCAAAGATGTCTACCTCGAAAAGCCGGTCACCCACACCATCGAGGAAGGCGCCACACTCACCCGCGCAGTTCGTTCCAGTAAACAGATTTTGCAGTGTGGCATGCAGCAGCGCAGTTGGACTCATTTCAGGGATGCCGTCGATATGATTCAGGGAGGCAGTCTCGGGCGGGTGGTGCAGGTGAGAACATATTGGTGGCAGAACTACCACCGGAACTGGGTGCCCAAACCCGTTGACGCACAGGCGCTCGACTGGAAACTTTGGCTTGGATCCGCGCCGGATCAGCCATTCAGCGAGGAAAAATTTAACCATTGGCGGTGGTTCTGGAATTTTGGCGGCGGCGCGATGACCGATTTATTCACCCACTGGATCGACGTGGTGCACTGGGCCATGAAATCTGACCAGGCACGTGAGGCGCAGATGCTCGCGGACAAATACGTTTTTGACGAGTGGGATTGTCCCGACACCATCCAGGCGGCCTTCCGCTACCCCGGGTTTGATGTGGTGTACGAGGGCATGATGAATTCCTCGATCGACGACGGCGGCCTTGAGTTCCGCGGGACCGAAGCAACCTTGAAGATTGATCGCAGCGGCTTCGCCGTTTATCGCGAGGGTGTGCCAAGTGGGCAAAATCCGGTTCTGACCGAACACAGCTTCCGCGATGGGACCATCACCCATATGGAGAATTTTTTTGAGTGTATTAAGACGCGTAAAGAGCCGAACGCGCCGGTCGAAGCCGGAGTCGCCGCCGCGCGTGCCGGCCACTTCGGCAACCTGGCTTACCACCACGGTGGCCAGAGTGCCTGGCCGACGAAGACTGCTTGAGTCTCTACTGTCCCTCGCCCAGTTCACGGATCCAAATATTCCGGAAGCGCACCGGGTTGCCGTGATCCTGCAGACTCAGAGGCAACTTGTCGGGCGTCGCCTTGTAGGGAGGGCGCTGGTGGTGTTCGGTGGGGCCCGACAGTTCCACATTGTCCTGCACCAGAACTCCATTATGCAGGACGGTTACACGCGCCGGGCGCAGCAGCTTGCCATCTTGGTCAAAACGCGGACCATGAAAAATGATGTCATACCTCTGCCAATGTCCTGGCGGCAAGGAAGCATTCACCTGCGGGGGGAATTGCCCATACACGCCCGAGGCCTGGCCGTCGGCGTAGGTTTTGTTCTGATACGAATCCAGCACCTGAATTTCGTAGAGTCCCATCAAAAACACGCCGCTGTTGCCGCGTCCCTGGCTCTCGCCAACCGGAGGCACGGGCTCTGCGAACTCCACATGCAATTGGCAGTCGCCGAAGGGCTGGCGCGTATGGATGTAGCCGCTATGGGGAACCACTTCGATGTAGCCGTTCGCTACTGTCCACTTCGCTGGCTGGCCGTCTGCGCCCGCCCACTGCGTAAGATCCTTGCCGTCGAACAACCGAACGGCATCCGACGGAGGGCGTCCCGGCGCATCCTCTGTGCTCGCCGTTCCAGGCTCAATGACCGGGGGCAACGGACGGTCCGGATCGTTTGGCTTCCAGCGGGGATCCACTTGCGCGATCGAAAGCTGCGCAAGGCAAAGGGCCAGCGCCAGTACTGAGAAGATTGTTCTCATCGGCAGATACCTCGTTGCCCAAGATACACGAGATCGCAAACCAAAGAACGAAAAAGCCCAGGAACCCGGAGCACAAAGCGGACCACAATCACTGCCGTAATGAGAGCCACTGCTTCCGACCGGCAGGCTTCGACCGCGACGGTAAGAGCTTTCAAAAACGAGTGGTAGCGGTGAGAACGGTCCAGCTTGAAGGGCCTGCGCGGTGAAATGAGCCCTTTGAAACCAAATGAATCAAGGCAAGTAATCGCGCGCCGCTCCTTGAGAAACCGGCGGACTGTAGTAAAACTGTAGTCGCCGGAGAGATGGCCGAGTGGTTGAAGGCGCCAGTCTTGAAAACTGGAATACGGGAAACCGTATCGGGGGTTCGAATCCCTCTCTCTCCGCCATCCCCAGCTTCGAGGCCCGATTGATCACGACTTCCAAAAACGTCCACGTCGGAAAAATGTCCGCGCCAGTCCTCGGTCGCTAGGCGGTTAGAGTTCGAGCGCCCCAGCCCAAAAGCAAAATCCATCAAGGTCGCCCGGTCAGGCTTACCGCGGAACTCTAGTGCGGTCACGATTACTTCCCATTCGCCCCAGCATCTCCGAGAGGCCCCCGCGTTTTCTTGAAGGTTTGACGTCCTCCGGGCTATGGCGTGGGCGTCGCTCGGGGCGTTACGGTACCGGCTCCAACTTCCGGATCGCCGGTGAACTACGACGGCTGTGACATCGACAAACGCAGCCCGGCACACTGCAATCAGAGTGTCGAGGGTTGGTGGGCGACGGATCGGCGCAAAAGGAAGAAAGCAGCGGTGGCCACACGCCGCGCGCGTATCCTGGACAAGCGCTCCCGCTCGGGCCGGGTGAATCGTCTGGCATGTGCCGGGTGACGGACATGTCAGACCGAATCCTCGAACCTGGATGTTTCAATCGCGGCGAAGCGGGACAAGATCAGCCGCACACCAATGGCCAAGGCCGCCGCGAACCAGATGGTCACAAGGAAGGGCTGAGCGGGCCAGATTCTATCGGCCAATCCAAACCGCGGCAGGGCAATGCTCCCGAGCGTCAAAATCACCAGCGTGGCCAGGAAGACTCCCAAAGGCTGATTCTCCAAGTTGTGATGGTATCAACCCGGCCCTGGGCTGACTGGTCAAGACCGCTCACCTTCGGGGAGGGAGCGGATTGTGAACTTAGGCATCGTTCCCGCTAACTTCGCGGCCAGGTTGTGTCGTTGGCAAATAATTCGAAACGTGAGCAATTATGGGCAGTCTGGGAGTCTTCTTGCGCCGTACTATGCCATCTGAAAACGAGCCTTTAGATCTGCTCGGCCCAGCTGGCCGCCGGTCAGGCGCCATTGGCCTCCCGGGTGCCCGGGAACGAATTAGAAGAGCACTTCGAGCGCGTCGGGCCCCAAAACGTCGGGCCTGGATGTTGGGAGTGGCGGGGAGGAAACAGTGAATAACCCACAAAATAGTCGCAGAGGTTCCGGAAGGTTGCTGCCCACGCTCGTTCTGCTGGTCGTGGTTCTGGGGGCCGGGTATTACATTTTCACCAGAAACGTCTCGGTGCAGAACGCATTCCACCTGGTCAAAGAATCGACCGAAGATGCGACTATAACATCCAAGGTGCGAACCGCGTTGGTGCTGTCGAAACAGTTGTCGCCGTTCGACATCCAAGTCAAGACCACCCAAGGGCAAGTCAGCCTGGATGGTGAAGTACCGTCGGAACAAATCAAGGCGGTGGCGGGGGCCATCGTGCAAGATACCTCGGGCGTCAAAGAAGTGCACAACAATCTAGGGATCAATCCTTCGACGTCGCGCAACCTTGAAACCGAACGCCTCGGCGATCGCGTAGCGGATCTCGAGATCAGGACGATGGTGAGCGAGGGTCTCTCGCAAAATACCGACCTGGCCGCGAAACCGATCACGACGGACGTGAAGGACCGAACGGTGACCCTGAGCGGAACTGTCCAGACCGCGAACGAGAGATCTGCGGCCGAGCAGATCGCGTGGCACGTGGCCGGAGTACAGGGGGTCACGGATCATCTGGTCGCCACCAATGCGGAAACCACCCCGGAGAGCACAGACGAGAAACTTGCGCACCGGGTCGAGTTTGAGTTGTACGCCACAAACGCCATCTCACTGAAGACCGTGCAGATTCACGCCGACCAGGGAACGGTCACGCTGAGTGGAAACGTTTCTTCCCGCGCCGAAAAGCTGCTGGCGGAAAAGACAGCGCAATCGGTTGAAGGTGTTCGGAAGGTCGTGAATAGCCTGGTCGCGCCTGACCCAGCGCAGTCTTGATAGTCCGGGAAGCCGTCAAGACATGAGTTCCAAGCCGGAACAGGGCCCACAAACATAAGAAAGAAAAGCAGAACCGGGCTGCTTAGCCCTGTCCGGGTGGCGTTGACTCGGCACATTGTTCTTCGCTCCCGGGACACTCTTGGGAAGCGAAGGTAATGCAGGCGGCGATTCGGTCGATACCCTCAATAAGTGTGGTTCATCACCTACATCACCGGCTTCATCATGGGGTTGGTTCGGCTGATTTATGGTGCCGTCCCGGTGCATGTGCCCGTGCACTGGATCGTTGTCGGCGGCATGGTCTTGGGGGGAGTCGGAATACTGACGGGTGTCAAAGCCACTCGCCAAAAGGATTCGGCACTCTAAGCGGCAACTTCAAAAGGGAGAGAAGCATGAGATCGAAATGGCTATACGGGCTGCTGTTGACGGCGGCCTTCACCGTCCCCACCTTCGCGCAAGTGTCCCTTTATATCGGGAGCCCGCCACCAGCACTTCGCTACGAAAGGCGCGGCAACGCTCCCGGCCCGGGGTACTCCTATGTGGAAGGCTACTGGTCACCGAACCGGGGTCACTATGCCTGGGTCGGAGGTCACTGGGTTCAACCGCCCTACGCTGGAGCCTACTGGAATCACCCGCACTATGACCACTATCGGCAAGGCTGGCGGTTGCACGAGGGCCACTGGGACCATGAAGACCACGATCATCACTAGCTTCTAGGCAATACTTTTCGGAAGGAACCCTCCCGTGAACTTGAAGGCCACGCTACGGAAATCCGTCCCGGGGGGGCCTCCTCCAACGTCGTTTCCCGCTCGGTCCTAGAAGGTTCGGTAGAGCTCGCCGGCGACGATGACTGCGCAATCCGGCGCAGCGCCGCCCCGCTTTCCTACTCGAGGAGAGGCTCCACGCCAAGGTTTTTCCGCGTCCGCTAGCGAAATCCTGCCGCAACAGAACCTCGCTGACACCGCCTTAGTCTCGTTATATACTTTCTCAACCTCGCGCCCGCTGGCCCGTTCTGCGCTTTCGAGGCCATTTTTGGTGGCGAACGGGACCTGCGACGTAGGGAGGTCCGATCCTAAGAAGCCAAAACAAACACTATGGGAGAGGACGACCGAGCCCGGCGCGACAAAGATTTGCCCGATCTCAACCAGACCTCGGCAGCGGTGCGCGCTCCCTCCGGAGCAGGTAGCTCCTCGGATGTAGATTCCTACCCTGACTCGCCTACCTTGATCGANNNCAGGCACCGTTTTGGCCCGGCGCTACCAGATCGTCAAGATTCTCGGGGAAGGAGGCATGGGGGCGGTTTACAAAGCGAAGGATATTGAGCTCAACCGCATGGTGGCCCTGAAGGTCATTCGGGCCGAACTGGCGCGGAACCCTGCCATTATTGATCGCTTCAAGCAGGAATTGATCCTGGCGCACCAGGTCACGCACAAGAACGTGATCCGCATCTACGACCTGGGTGAAGCCGAAGGCATGAAGTTCATCACCATGGAATACATCGAAGGTGAGGATCTTCGCGCTGTCATCCAACAAAAGAAAAAGCTTTCGCCTAGCGAAGCGGTGGACATCATGCAGCAGGTCTGCCGCGCGCTCGAAGCGGCGCATGGAGTAGGTGTCATCCATCGGGACCTGAAGCCGCAGAACATCATGCGCGATAAGACGGGACGTATTCTGGTCATGGATTTTGGTCTGGCGCGCACTCTCGAGGGCGACGGCATGACCCAGACCGGCGCCTTGATCGGCACCATGGAATACATGTCGCCCGAGCAGGCGCTGGCCAAGAGCCTAGATCACCGTTCGGATATTTTCGCCCTCGGTCTCATCTTTTATGAGCTGCTCACCGGGAACATGCCCTTCAAGGCCGAGAGCGCTCTGGCCAGCCTGATCA
>PKYX01000068.1 GCA_003132825.1 Acidobacteriaceae bacterium | reverse complement strand
GCTTGTAATGTGCTTCTAGCTTGTCAAGCATCGCATTTGCTGACAGACGCCGCATCTCCGGCCCGAGGAACGCCGGACCGCCTAGCGTTTCCGCTCTGACCTGCGGCGATCCCCAACGACCTCTATTGACCATGAAAACGGTATCACTGGTATCACTTCCTGCCAGGTGGAACGCCGGTTTCTCCACCACTCATGCAGAGCAGGAGTTCATTGGCGGCGTTTGCCTGACATCTCCAGATGAGCGCAGGAGGTGATTTAACCCAGGGTCGAGGGGGCCAATGTACTACGCACCTGATCGTCCCGGTTTTGAAGATCACCCAGTATGTTCTGATGCGTTTCGAGAATTTTCCATTTTAATTGATTCGTCAAGGGCTTCTCAGATTTCTGNNTTTTTGTCACGGGGCGTAAACTGGCGGCGACAAGAGGGGACGGCTCATGGAATCATCAGGTAGTCGGCGGACTCAGCAATTCGAGTTGCCTGAACGCGAGGAAATAAAGGAGAAAGCAAATGGGCACCAACGCTCGACGGAATTTTGTTAGGAAGATCGCCGCGATAGTAGCCTACGTAACCGGTACAAGACTCTTTGCTCAGCAAGCTCCCGCTGCTAGCACATCCGCCTCCGAGCCACCTTCCAACACCGACAAGGACACTCCTCGTCGCAACGGCGGCGAACATCACATAAACGATGGGCTCTACTACATCTCGGGCACTGGCTCCAACGACGGCTATCCGAAGGAAGATCATGTGCCGGTCACTGATCCATTCGAAAAGCACGTGACGCGCACCATGGACGCCCTTAAGAGGTCGGTCGAGCGCGCTGGCAGCAACATGGATAACATCCTCCATCTCCAGGTCTTTCTTTGCCTGCCACTGGCGGAAGGGATCTTAACGCCAACCGGCAAGGCCCGGTTCGATGCCCACAAGGCGCAATACGAGGCGTTGAACAAGATCTACGGGACTTATTTTTCAGCCGGCAAGACTCCGTCCCGCGCTTGCATGACGGTCGAATGGATTCCTGGGGATTCCCTGATTGAGATCGTCGGCAGCGCAAAAGTTGTGAATCCGCTTACTCCGGCTGCGGACAAGTAAGGTGCAGGGTCGGCCAAAAGGAGGTTGGCAATGAAGTTTGGTTGGAGCCGCCGTTCATTTCTCGCCGCGATGGGAGCGGCCAGCAGCCTGTTCGCTCCTTCCGGACTAAGAGCTGCCGGCATCTTCGGAAAGAAGCGCAAGCTGGCGACCAACGAAAGTCTTGATGGCGCTCCGATTGTCCCCATCACGACGGGCCTCGGTTCCACCGCAAACATTTATGCCGAACTTGGCGTGACGCCTCTGATCAATATCAACGGAACCGTCACCGTCATTGGTGGATCGGTCATGCGCCCTGAGGTCATGGAGTTGATGCGGCGGGGGAATGAGCACTTTGTCCTGATCGACGAACTCGAAATCGCAGCTGGAAAGTTCATCGCGAACCTTTGTAAGTCTCCGGCTGGTTACACTGGACTGGTGACGGCGGGAGCAGCTGCGGCCCTGGTTGTCGGTTACGCCGGCATGATGAGCGAAGACCTCGAACCTCGCATGCGCGCCATTCCCGATGTTAGCGATTTCCCGAGAAATGAGGTCATCATTCAGAAAAGTCACCGCTACCCGTTTGACCACCAAATCCGGCAGACGGGCGCAAAGCTGGTAGAGATCGAGACGCGCGAGGAGATGATTGCTGCCATCAACCCGAAAACGGTAGCGATTCACTTCACAAATATTCTGTCCGACAAAGGCAAAGTGAGCGGGCCTGAAACCGTCGCCATTGCCAAGGAGCACAACCTTTATACCTTTAACGATGCGGCGGCGGATGTGCCGCCCGTGGAAAGGTTCTGGGAGTACCCGGCCCTTGGCTTTGACATGGTGGCTTTCAGCGGTGGCAAGGATATCCGCGGGCCCCAGGCGGCTGGAATCCTGATCGGTAGGGAAGATTTAATGCACTATGCTTTGCTGAACATGAGCCCCCAGGAAGACCGGATCGGTCGATGCTGCAAGGTTGGCAAGGAGACCATTTTCGGCATGCTCAAGGCACTCGAACTTTTCGTCAATCAGAACTACGACGCCACCCTCCGCGTGTATGACGAGCGTGCCCAGGTCATCACCGACGCTATTGAGATGTTCGGAGTGACGGCGCTGCCCCGGCAGTACAACCCACAGGCGCTCGGAAACGTGACTCCACGGTATAGCTGGAAAATCGATCGGTCGAAGCTCGACATCAGCGGTCAAGAGGTTATGCAGAAATTGGCCGACACTCGGCCCCTTGGGATCGGTAGCATGGGCGCCGGAGCAAGCGGCATGCGTGGCCGGAATCCGGATGGGGGCTCCGCTGACACACACGCCGACCATCATGGCCCTCCGCGTGATCCGGATAGCTTCGGTTTTGCGGTCTGGCAGCTCAAAGACGGCGAGGATAAACTGATCGCTGACCGTCTGGTTGAGATCTTCCGTGCAGCGTCCAGGGCCTAGTCTTTCGAGGGAAGCACGGCACCGGCATCTCGTTCGGGTTCGGCGTGGTCATGACTTACTCCATCCTTTGCTGGACACCACGCCTCGTCCTTCTTGGGTGGTA